>CAZYBX010000042.1:0-9810 GCA_964645565.1 uncultured Planctomycetia bacterium
CCGTCGATTATAAGAGCAATAAGACGGTAGGCGATGCCCGGAGACTCATCCATCTTTCGCAGCATAAGACCTGGGATCTGGGTAAATCGATGGGCTTTTCCGATAAGGAATTGACCGGGAAAATGGGGCGGAAGATTGAATGATCCTGTCACACTGATAGCCGGTACGTTTTTAGCGAGCCTCGTATGCGCATGCTTGCCTAAGAAGGCCAGGCCTTATTTTGCTCTGGCTGTCTCCGTTGTCGTATTGCTGGGCTCTTTTGAGCTATTCAGGCTGAGCCCGATCTTATGGAGCAGTTTCGGACAACATGCGTTATTCAGGATCGACGGCCTCGCCGCCTTTGTCCTTCTCTTTGTCGCCGTATTCGGGCTTCTGATAATACTATACTCCGCCGGTTTTATGAAGGATAAGGTAAATATAGGTAATTATTATTCCTATATACTGGCGACGGTGGCAGGCTCCATAGGCGCGGTCCTTTCAAATAATACGTTGCTTTTTATCAGCTTCTGGGGGTTCCTGGGCCTGACTCTTTATCTCTTGATCAGCCTGGGCGGGGAAGAGGCGAAAGGCGCCGCCAAAAAGACGATGATCATAATAGGCGGTTCTGACGCCTTGATGCTTCTGGGCTTCGCTATTGTGTGGCGGCTGTCAGGGTCGTTTAATATGAATGCGGCCCCGCTGATGCTTAACAGCGGCCTCGCGATGTATGCGTTTATACTTCTCGCGCTCGGCGCGTTCGCAAAAGCAGGCGCCATGCCCCTTCACACGTGGATCCCGGATTCGGCGAATGCCGCGCCGCTTCCCGTAATGGCGTTCCTGCCCGCGAGCCTTGATAAGCTTTTAGGCATATATTTCCTGGCAAGGTTATCGTTCGGTATATTCCGCGTGGCGGCAAACACGGCCATGAGCAATTTTCTGTTGTTTATAGGAGCGATCACCATTATCGCCGCTGTTATGATGGCGCTTATCCAGCACGATATGAAGCGATTACTTTCGTATCACGCCGTAAGCCAGGTGGGATACATGGTGCTCGGCATCGGGACCGCCAACCCTGTCGGCATAGCGGGCGGCCTGTTCCACATGCTGAATCACGCGATATATAAATGCGCCTTGTTCCTGACCGCCGGCGCGGTTGAGAAGGAGGCGGGGACTACCGAGCTCGATAGATTGGGCGGGCTCGCGCGCTTCATGCCGGTGACTTTTTTGTGCTGCCTTGTGGGCTCGCTCGCGATATCGGGCATACCTCCTTTCAACGGTTTTGTGTCAAAATGGATGGTGTATCAGGGCATAGTGGAATCCGGCCTGGCGGGCAATAAGATGTGGGTCATCTTTCTTGCAGCGGCTATGTTCGGAAGCGCGTTGACGCTGGCGAGCTTTATGAAACTGCTGCACGCCGTATTTTTGGGGCAGAAAGGCGTCGACGGTAACAAAGGTATAAAGGAAGTGCCGGCCGCTATGTGGGCGCCGATGGTGATACTGGCCCTGCTCTGCATAGTATTCGGGATATTCGCCTTCGCCCTGCCGTTAAAGTATTTTATCCTGCCGGCGCTTGGCTTAAGAGTGCACTATTTGGGATTATGGCAGCCGGGTCTGGCGACAGCCCTTTTACTGATAGGTCTGGCAATAGGCGTTTTGATATATTTTGCGGGTACCGTCAGGCATATAAGGATCTCGGAACCGTTTGTAGGCGGGGCGGTCATCCCGGCGGAAGAAAGGCCCACCGGGACGGAATTCTACAACACTATACGGGACATACCCGTCATCGGAAGGATATACGAATCGGCGAAAAACGGATTCTTCGACGTGTATGAGATCGGAAAGAGGCTGACGTTCGGCTTCTCGGGAGTCCTCCAGTATCTGCATAACGGAGTCCTGCCGACGTACCTGGTCTGGTGCCTTATCGGTATATTGATATTGTTCTACTTCCTGCTAAAGGTGAGCGTATGATCATATATATACTTCTGATAATGATGATAATAGGCGCGATCGCCGCGATCGAAATGAAGGACCTGATATCCTCCGTCATCGCCGTAGGCGCGGTGGGTCTGGCCCTGTCTGTAGCGTTTCTTGTCTTAAAAGCGCCGGATCTCGCGATAACGCAGCTGGTCGTGGAGATATTATGCCTGATCATATTGATAAGGGCTACGCTCAAGAAAGACCTGCCGTTTTCCACGACAGGAAGGTGGTTTTTTAACACACTCGTCGCCGTTGTGTTTGCGGTGACGTTCCTGGTGCTCAGCTTTTTCTGCCTTAAGGAGCTGCCTGTTTTCGGCCGCCCTATCATGAAAGTGGCAAAGGTCTATCTTGAGACGGGGTTCGCGGAGACCGGGGCGGCGAACATGGTCGCTTCGGTCATACTGGATTTCCGCGCTTATGATACGCTGGGCGAAGCGACGGTGCTTTTTACGGCGGTCATAGGGGTGATGGCGGTGATGAGAAGCATAGGCCGGAAAAAGGTGGGAGAGGAAATAAAGGAAGATGAATGGGAATAAAAAGACCATAGCCCAGGGCGAGGCCGGAAAGGGCATGACGCTGATCGTAAAGACGATCACGCGGCTCACGGTGGGCCTTATCCTCCTCTACGGTATATATATCCTTGCGCACGGCCACGTATCACCCGGCGGAGGATTCGCAGGAGGGGTAATCATTGCGCTCTCTTTTATCCATATCATGCTGGCATTCGGCAAAGAGACGGCTTTCAGCAGGCTTTCCAAGCCTGTCGCGGCGCTTTTCGAAAGCTTCGGCGCTATCGCCTTTCTCGCCATCTCTATACTCGGTTATATGGGAGGATACTACTTTTTGAATTTCTTTTCTAATAAAGGAGAGCCTTTCAGGCTGTTCAGCGCCGGTATAATACCTCTATGTAACGTGGCTATCAGCATGAAAGTAGGCGCGGGATTATTTTCCATATTCGTGCTATTGGTGCTTTTGAAGTTCAAGACTAAGGATAAATAGGGGGCGCGATGGCTTTATATTTTCTCTGTCTGATATTGTTTGCTATAGGACTATACGGGATCCTGAGAAAAAGGAATATCATCAAGATCATAATCGGGATCATGATCGCCGAATATGCCATCAATCTTTTCTTTATTTTAATCGGCTACACGGTGGAAGGAAGGTCGCCGATTTTCTCGCCGGGCCAGGAAGTATCGAATATGGTGGACCCTCTTCCGCAGGCGCTTATTCTAACGGCTATCGTCATAGGATTGGCGGTAACGGCGCTGATAGTGGGTATAGCGATCAGGATATACGAGAAATACGGGACATTTGATGTCACCAAGATCAACAGATTACGGGGATAGTGGTTGGCTCGTGGCTCATGGAATAGAAGAAAGAGCATAGTATGCAGAATATAATACCTTTATTCGTGATAATACCTTTGGCCGGCGCGTTTATACTTTCGCTGATAGGGAAAAAATGGAAGCCGGCGCCGGATATACTGGCGGCAGTGGTCACCCTGGCGACTTTTCTGGCCTCGCTTTTCGCTATCTACGCGGTGAAAGAATGCGGCGTCCTGGTATACAAAGTGGGTATGTGGAAGCCGCCGATAGGCATAGCGATGGTCATGGACTCCCTCACGGTCTTTATGCTCATCACGGTAAACCTCATCGCTTTCCTTATAACCGTGTTCTCCGTAAATTACATGGAGAAATTCACCTCTAAGTGGATCTTCTTTACGCTTTTCCTTCTTATGCTGGCGGGCATGAACGGCGTCATCATTACCGGAGACCTGTTCAACCTTTTTGTGTTTCTTGAGATAGCCTCTGTCGCCAGTTATGCCCTTGTGGCGTTCGGCACGGAAGAGGAGGAGCTGGAAGCCTCCTTTAAATATATGGTGATGAGCACTGTAGGCTCTCTATTCATCTTGCTGGGCATAGGCCTTTTATACAGTTTTACCTCCACGCTCAATATGGCCGATATGTCCCTGATACTCGGCGCAAAGGGCATGAGCAAGCTCACGCTCTTTGTAAGCGCGTTATTTATCATGGGATTCGGGCTCAAAGCGGCGCTTGTCCCTTTTCACGCGTGGCTGCCGGACGCTCACCCGTCGGCGCCCGCCCCGATATCGGCTATGCTTTCGGGTGTACTGATAAAATCTTTAGGCGTATATGCCTTAATGAGGATATTGTTCAATATTTTCGGCATGCATCCGATCTATTCCAGCATACTTATGTTTTTAGGGGCGTTATCTATGGTGGTGGGGGTATTTTTGGCTATCGGACAGTTCGACTTCAAGCGGCTGCTCGCCTACCATTCGATAAGCCAGATCGGGTACGTATTTTTGGGGATAGGCCTGGGCACTCCGTTGGGCGTCCTGGGCGGGCTCTTTCATCTCTTCAACCATTCCGTATTCAAATCGCTGCTCTTTTTAAACTCAGGGGCGGTCGAATACGCGGCAGGCACCAGGGATCTGAACAAGATGGGCGGATTGAATCAGGAGATGCCGGTTACCGGAGGCACAAGCCTTTGCGCCTCCATGGCAATAGCCGGCATACCGCCGTTTAACGGATTTTTCAGCAAATTGATAATAATATTCGCGGCGGTCCAGGCTGGCTATATGGGATACGCGTTTTGGGCCGTTGTCGCGAGCATTCTGACGCTTGCATCGTTCATGAAAGTGCAGAAATTCGCCTTTTTCGGAAAGGCCGGCGCGGCGAGGAATATCAAAGAGGTCCCCGTTTTTATGCGGGCGGCCATGGTGGTCTTGGCGCTGATATGCCTATTGGGCGGATTGTTATTGATGCCGGGGCCGTCAAAACATTTCATGAAATGCGCGGGCGATGTCCTCACCAGCGGACAAGCCTACGGACAGGCAGTCTTTAGGAGCGTTCAAAAATGAGGGCACGGGCGATCCTTTTTATACTGGCGTTTATCGTATGGGCGCTTCTTAACTGGATGCCGGATTGGCAGCATCTTGTAGTGGGGGTTTTTGTGTCGGCTTTGGTCGCGTATATCACCGGCGATATGTTCGTGCAGAGACCTCATCTCCTGAGGCATGCGGAAAGGTATTTCTGGTTCCTGAAATATATCCCTATATTTTTATGGGAGATGTTAAAGGCCAATATCGACGTCGCTTACAGGGTCAGCCATCCTAAGCTGCCTATCCACCCCGGCATCGTAAAGGTCAAGACCACTCTTAAGTCGGAGACGGGCCTCACTTTTCTGGCCAACTCCATAACGCTTACGCCCGGTACTCTAAGCGTCGACATCGACGAAAAAAACGGGTACATCTATGTGCACTGGATAGACGTCAGGTATAAGGATGTCGAGAAAGCCACAAAGGCGATCGTCAGCAGGTTTGAGGATATATTGAAGAGGATCTTCGAATGAACAAGACCATTAGTTATTTCATAGGTTTGGCTGTGATCGTGGGAGTCTTGCTTTTTGTGCTCATACGCCCGCCGGAGATATTGTTTTATCCGTACCTGGAGCATATAGGGTTTCTCAAAAGGGCCATGTCCGTCCTTATCCTGTCTTCCATATTATGCCTTTACAGGATCATAAAGGGCCCCACTGCGCCGGACAGGATCGTCGCGATAGACATGTTCGGCATCATGGTGGTTGGCTTCTGCGCGGTGCTCAGCATATCTACGAAGCGAAGCTGGTATATCGACATAGGCATAGCGTGGGCTCTGCAGAGTTTTATCAGCACCCTGGCCCTTGCCAAATTCCTTGAGGGGAAGGATTTCGATGAGTAGCGTTTTGGATACAATAGGTTTTGTATTTATCGTAATAGGACTGGCATTCGACCTTTTTGGATGCATCGGGTTGCTGAGGCTGCCTGACGTATACAACAGGCTTCAGGCCGCGACAAAATGCATCACGCTGGGTACGTGCAGCATCCTTTTCGGTATGTTTATTATAGTGGGATTTACGGCAGCCGGATTCAAGGCTATTTTGTGTATTCTGTTCTTATTGCTTACCTCGCCGGTAGCGGCGCATGCCCTGGCGAGAGCGGCTCATATATCCGGCGTTAAACTCTGGGAAGGCAGCGTGGTCGACAAGTACGCGGAAGACGGCAAATAAGATGAAAAAACCGAAGCTTAGAGAATTAATAGAAGCGATAAAGGCTCTGATCAAAGGGCCGTATACCCACCCATATCCGTTCAAGCCGCACGTGCCGCATAAGCGGTTCAGGGGCCTGTTGGAGTTCAGCGACGAAAATTGCATAGGCTGCACCGCGTGCAAGCACGTCTGTCCGTCGGGGGCCATCGAAGTACAGGAAGATATCGGCCGGAAGCCGCCCGTACGCAGGATGGTCGTCAATTACGATATGTGCAATTTCTGCGGAAACTGCACTTTGTGGTGCACCACAAGGGACGAGAATCCCCCCGGGATCGGCCATACCCTTAAATTCGAGGCCGCCTACCTTGACAGGAGCGACAGGAGGGCCGTTACCCATTCCTCCGAAAACGAACTGGCGATGTGCGAAGCCTGCGGGGATGTTATCACCACTTATTCTCACCTCAGATGGATCGCTCGGAAGATCGACACCCTGGCTTATGCCAGCCCCACCGTATATCTTGCCGACCTGAAGACTCTGGGCGTCGTGACGGATGATCTCATCGAGGCCGCGAAGGAGCTCACCAGATCGGACAGGATGAAGATACTCTGCGCCCGGTGCCGAAGAAAAACCACTCTTGAAAAATAGGCCTTTAGCGTGTAAAATAGAGGGACAGCCGCCGCTAGAGCAGCTGTCCTCATTTTTTTATATGGATATAAAGAGAGAGCTGAAAGGCATATTAAAAGGAAGGGTCACATTAGTAGGCGTCGGCAATACAATGCGCGGGGACGACGGTTTCGGCCCTCATATCATCGATAGCCTGGAGGGCAGGGTCTCGGCGGAGCTGATAAATGCCGGTCCTACTCCCGAAAACCATGTCAAGGCGATCAGAAGTTCAAGGCCGGCCACAGTGCTCATAATAGATGCGGCGGATCTGGGCGCCGATGCGGGAGAGGCGAGATTGCTTAGGAAAGGCGACATCCCTTTATACGGCCTTTCCACTCACAACGCCTCTCTGGCTTTATTCTTCGATTTTTTGAAGGCGGATACGAAGGCAGACGTGTATATGCTGGCCGTCCAGCCGGCCGGGTGCGGCATGAATACGCCGCTAAGCGATGTGGTGGCGAAAAAGTGCGAAGAGCTGGCTTCCGCGCTTATCGAGCTTTTGCCTAAGTAAGCAATATACACCGAGGTGGAATGGGTATAAGACCGGTCATCGAGGAACTGGGGTATTTTCCGGACGCGGCGGCGGTATACAGCGCCTTTAAGGACGGGCCCTACAGCTCTTTCCTGGACAGCGGGATGGACGAGGCCGGGCTCGGCAGGTTCTCATTCATAGGGATCGACCCGTTTATGGTCGTTTCCTCCAGGCGGGACAGGATAACTGTATCCGGAAAAGAGGGAAGCCGAAGCATAAAAGGCGATCCGTTTCGATTCCTCAAGGATATGCTGTATAAATATAAGACGGAACGGGTCAGCGGGGAACTGCCTTTTACTTCCGGTTGCATAGGATATTTTTCCTATGACCTGCGGTATTTTCTGGAGAGGCTCCCGGATACCGCTGTCGATGATATACAAATGCCTGATCTTGTGCTCTCGTTCTACGACATAGTCATAATATTCGATAATCTTAAGAAGAGGGCGTACATATCTTCCTCGGGCCTGCCGCTTGCGGAGGGAGAGGAAAACCGCCGCAGGGCCCGGGCCAGATCGGAAGAGTTTAAAAAGAGGATCGGGAGCGGCCGGGTGGAGAGCGGCGATCCGTCGCCGGGAACGGAACGCTTTAGCAGGAGCGCCGATGCCGGATCCGGTTCGGAACTTACTTCGAATTTCTCCAGATCGGATTACTACAAAGCGATAGAGAGGGCCAAGGAGTATATAGCGCGCGGCGACATATATCAGGTAAATCTTTCCCAGAGGTTTGAGCGCGATTTTGACGGGGACGCCTTCGGGCTGTTCATGAGATTGAGGGATATCAATCCGGCCCCGTTTGCGGCCTATCTGAATCTCGATGACATAAAGGTAGTGAGCGCCTCGCCCGAAAGATTCCTGAAGATAGACGGAAGATATATAGAGACCCGGCCCATAAAAGGCACAAGGCCGCGCGGTTCGGATGAAAGAGAAGATCTCGCGCTGAAGGAGGAGCTTTTGTCGAGCCCGAAAGACAGGGCCGAGCACATCATGATCGTGGACCTGGAGAGAAACGACCTCGGCAGGGTGTGTGAATACGGATCCGTCAGTCCGACGGAATTTATGATATCCGAGACATACTCTACGGTGCATCATCTTGTGTCTACGGTGAGCGGCAGGCTCAGGGAAGGCCTGGGCGCGGCGGATTGCCTTGAGAATTGTTTTCCCGGAGGCTCCATAACGGGAGCACCGAAGATCCGCTCCATGGAGATCATAGAGGAGCTGGAGCCGGCAAAAAGGGGCATATATACGGGCTCTATCGGCTATATAGATCTCTGCGGCAATGCCGACCTTTCGATAGTGATAAGGACTATAGTCATAAAAGATAAAAAGCTCTATTTTCAAGTGGGGGGCGGTATAGTCGCGGACTCTGATCCGGAAAAGGAATATCAGGAGACGCTGGATAAGGGCAGGGCTTTAGCGGAGGCGATCCGGCTACAAAGGATCAGCGTATAAAGGGCGGACATCATGAAGGTATTCGTAAACGGCGAGATGCTCGACGAGGAAAGCGCGAAGATATCGGTCTTCGACAGAGGCTTTCTTTACGGCGACGCGGTCTTCGAGACGATGAGGGCCTATGGAGGCGTGGTCTTCCGGCTGAAAGACCACATAGAGAGGCTTTTTTCCTCGATGAAATCCCTGAAGATAAGGCAGAGCCTTTCGAATAAAGAGACCGGGGATAAGGTCTATGAATTGATGCGCCTCAATGATCTGAAGGACGCCTCCGTCAGGATAACCGTTTCGCGCGGCATCTCAAAAAACAGGGGGTTCAATATTTCGCAGAACGAACCCGCCGGCGTTGTTATAACCGCCGCCGGATTTCTGCCCCGGCCCGATTATTTTTATGACAAAGGCATCAAGGCCGATATCTCACGCTATAAAAGAAGCAGCCACAGCCTTCTTACGCGCCACAAGACGGCGAATTATCTTGAAAGCATCATCGCGAGGAGCGAGGCGATGCCCAAAGGCTCTTTCGAGACTTTATTTTTTAACGAATCCGGCTATTTGTGCGAGGGCACGGTGAGCAATGTGTTCATGGTCAAGGGGAGCAGGCTTATGACGCCGTCCGTCGACTGCGGCGTCTTGCCCGGAATAACAAGAAAGGTCTTAATGGAACTTTCTTCGTATGCCGGCGTCGGGAAAGAGGAAGGCAATTTCGGGGAGGACGCGCTGAAGGGTTCCGAGGAGGTCTTTATCGCCAATTCCCTTATAGAGGTCATCCCCGTGGTAAGCATCGACGGAATATCGATAGGGGGAGGAAAGCCCGGTCCGGTTACCCGCAAGCTTCACGGGCTGTACCGGGAGCTCGTCAAAAAGGAGACCAAAAGCGGACAGGCATGAGAAAACCTAGCAACGTATTGCTTTTTTTGTTCATAACAGTGATGATCTCACTGCAGGGCGCGGTATGCGCGAAGGAGAACCCGCGCATAGAGCTCGTTGACGGCGACATCTATCTGAACGGAGAAAAATTCCTTATCAAGGGGATAGGCTATAGCCCTTATAGGCCCGGCCAGTGGCCCGGCGCTCAAGTCCTTCCCAGGGTCTTTGAATCGGATTTCAGGAGGATAAAAGAGGCCGGTTTCAATACCCTGCGCGTATGGGGTATCATGCCGGAT
>CAZYBX010000043.1:0-9792 GCA_964645565.1 uncultured Planctomycetia bacterium
CTGGCGGGCATCGACAGGATGGATACGGACGCAACCGGCAAGAGGGGGTCGCACGACGCCATCCTTAAGAAGGTAAAAAACGGAAAGACCGATATATTGGTGGGGACGCAAATGATCGCGAAGGGCCATGATTTTCCCCAGGTGACGCTGGCCGGAGTCATCTCCGCGGACGTGAGCCTTAATCTGCCTGATTTCAGAAGCAGCGAGCGGACGTTTAACCTGCTTACGCAGGTCGGCGGCAGGGCCGGAAGGGGAAAGGACCCGGGGGAGCTCGTCATCCAGACTTATACGCCCGGACATTACGCCGTAGCGACGGCTGCCAAACAGGATTACGAGGTCTTTTACCGCCGCGAGCTCCCGCTTAGAAAAGATCTGAACTTCCCGCCTTTTTCCAATATCATAAAGATAACCATAAAGTCGTCAAAAGAAGCGGCGGCAAGAGAAGCCGCGGCGGATATCGCGGCATATTTAAGGAAAAAGATCAAGGATAAAAAGACGGACGTAGCCGGACCGGCCCCGGGCGTTATCCCGAAAATAAGGAATCGCTATATCTGGAATATCCTTATAAAGACAAAGGATGTCCGGAATGTTTCCCGCAGATTAAAAGCGGTTTTGCATGATTACGGCAGGATCAGAATGGCGGTCTTGACTACGGATGTCGACCCGATCTCTCTTTGAGGCCGGCCTATCAAAGTCTGTCTATAGTCGTCAGGGCGTCCAGGTTCTTAAGCCCTCTTTCGGCGTTCGCGTCGTTAGGCTTCAATCCAAGAACCTTCTTATAACAGGCCTTCGCCTTTTCGTAATTCCCGAGATCGGAGTATATATCTCCCAGGAGTCCCAGCGCGGCCGCGTTATCGGCAGATAACTTTAGCGCCACTTCAAGCGTTACCATCGCCGCCCCATTCAGCTTTTCGGCCTTTAACGAGCCTCCAAGTCTGATAAGCGCCGTTACGTTTTTCGGGTCTTTTCTAAGCGCTTTTTCATAGATTGATATTGCCTTTTGGTTTTCGCCTTTAGACTCGCTTATCGCGGCCGCACTGATGTGAAGAAATGAGGATATACCGTTGGCTGTTTTTACTATGATATTCGGCGGATTTTCATCGTATTTCTTTATTTGAGCTATACGTAAAAGCTGTCTCGCCTTTGTGAAATCAGGCTTTATATTGACGGAGTGGGTCAAGATATCTATAGCGTAGTCATAGTTTTTCTTCTCGACCGCCATAGAGGCCTTATGATACTGACCTTCCGCCGATGAGGTTGTCATGTCTTCTGCCATGACCCATATTATAGGCAAACGGGAGGCCTTTGTCAATTAAAAAGCGGTTATGTTCAAATATTGAACAATATTGCTTTTTTTCCTTGACTTGATTTCGGTAATGAGGTATATTAATGTTCAACGAATGAACAAGAAGATATAATGAACTATTAAGTGTTTATAAGGAGCGGGCCATGAACGGAGAAGATATCTTAAAGGAAGAGACGCTGCAACTGATAAAGGAGATAGAAGGCAATACAACGCTTAACCAGCGGATACTTTCCCGGAAGCTGAATATATCCCTGGGGAAGACCAATTATCTCCTGAAAGAGCTTGTCAAAAAAGGGATGATCAAGATAAGGAGTTTCTCCAAGAACCCCAGAAAGGCGAGGAAGCTTAAGTATATACTCACGCCTAAGGGTCTGGAAGAGAAGATGACGCTCACCTACTATTTTTTGAAGGTCAAAGAAAAAGAATTCAACAGGCTTAAGAGCGAATACGAAAGCTATACGGCATCCTCGGGTAAACCGAACGACGCAAAAGTCATGGAGGGCCAGAATGCTTAATGACAAGATAATCCTGATCACGGGCGGGACAGGTTCTTTCGGCCAGAAATTTACAGAGATAATATTCGGCAAATACAGGCCTAAAAAAGTGATCATATTCAGCCGGGACGAGTTTAAGCAGAGCCGCATGACAAAGAGATTTTCCGATTCCGGATATAACATCAGGTACTTTTTAGGCGATATAAGAGACAAAAACAGGCTGGCAAGGGCCTTCGAGGGCGTCGATTATGTAGTCCATGCGGCCGCCTTAAAACAGGTGCCCGCGCTTGAGTATAACCCCATGGAGGCGGTAAAGACCAATATTATAGGGGCTAATAATATTGTGGACGCAGCCATAGACAGGAATGTCAAAAAAGTCATAGCCCTTTCCACAGATAAAGCCGTGAATCCCATCAATCTGTACGGCGCCACGAAACTGGTAGCCGAGAAGATCTTTATAGACGCCAATGCGTACGGCGGCAACCGGACGAAATTTTCGGTCGTCCGCTACGGCAACGTGGTGGCGTCCAGGGGAAGCGTTGTGGAGCTGCTGCTGGAGCTGAAGCGGCAGGGTATCACTGAGATCCCGATGACCGACGAGCGCATGACGCGGTTTTGGATGACCCTCGAGCAGAGTGTCGGGCTTGTCTTAAGCGCCCTTGAGGAGGCCGAAGGCGGCGAGATATTCGTCCCGAGAATACCGTCTATGAGATTGGCGGACCTGACGCGGGCTATTGTGCCGGGGTGCACCTTTAAGAAGGTGGGCATCAGGCCGGGCGAGAAGATAAACGAGGTCCTGGTGTCTGAGGATGAGTCGCGAAGGACCAGGGTCTTCAGGGATATGTACGCCATACTGCCTCAATTTTTTGAAAGAACGGAAGTCCATAAGAAATACGAAAAATGCAAGTCAGTACCGGACAGCTTCGCGTTCAAGAGCGATACGAACGAAGTCTGGCTCAGCGTGGAAGAGCTGCAGGAGATGCTGGGATTAAAGCAAGTACAGGGATGCGGTGAAAAATCACAAGCTCCAAGCTCAACCGAAAGTCACCACGTCACCACCTCACCACGTCACAGGTAGCTTGTGTCTGGTGACTTTGTGACCTGGTGACCTTATAACCCCATGTATTTTATTATGAAAATACCGTACGGAAGACAATCGATAGACGCAGGCGACATACGTGAGGTCGTCCGCGTACTCAAGTCTGACTGGGTGACCCAGGGCCCCGCTATAAAAGATTTTGAAGAGGCCCTTTGCAAATACACCGGAGCAAGATATAGCGTCGCGGTATCCAGCGGGACAGCGGCCCTGCACATCGCCGCTCTCGCGGCAGGGGTCGCGAAAGGCGACGAAGTGATCACTTCGCCCATAACATTTCTTGCTTCAGCCAACTGTGTCCTCTATTGCGGCGGGAAGCCGGTCTTTGCGGACGTCCGGGAGGACACGGTCAACATCGACCCGGCCGAGATCGAAAGGCGGCTCAGCGCCTTGACCAAAGCCGTGATCCCGGTCCATTTTGCCGGACACCCCGCCGATATGAAAGAGGTATGGCGGATAGCCAAGAGGCGCGGCCTGACGGTCATAGAGGACGCTGCCCACGCGCTGGGAGCGGAATATAGGGGTTCGAAAATAGGGTCTTGTAGATATTCGGACATGGCCGTATTCAGTTTCCATCCGGTAAAGTCGATCACGACGGGTGAAGGCGGCGCGGTCCTTACGAACCGCAAGGAGTTCTACGAAAAGCTTTTGATGTACAGGAACCACGGAATTACTAAAGAGATACGGCAGTCCACAGTCCCCAGTCCGCATGATACAGGAGGATGGTATTATGAGATGCGATGCCTGGGGTTTAATTACCGGATCACGGACATTCAATGCGCGTTAGGCAGGAGCCAGCTTAGAAAGCTTAAAGGATTTCTAAGACGAAGGAGGGAGATAGCAGATATTTACAACGATAGATTGTCCCGCATCGACGGGATAATCTTGCCGGTAGAAAAAGAATACGTTAAGTCCGCGCGGCATATTTATTATATAAGATTAAAAGACTCATCAAAGAGAAAGGCCATATTCGAGAAATTACAAAAATTCGGTATCGGCACCCAGGTGCACTATATACCAGTGCATCTTCAGCCTTACTACAGGGAGAATTTAGGGTACAGGCCGGACGATTATCCCAAAGCCGAGGATTACTATAAAAGGGCGATCACTATACCGCTTTATCCGGCCATGAAAGAAAATGACGTCCGACGCGTCGTCAGTGCCCTGAAGGAGGCATTGAGATGAAGGTCTTATTGATCAATCCGCCTATAAGAGAATGGGCCAAGCCTAACGTGTTTCCGCTCGGATTGGGGTATATCGCCAGCGTCCTTATCCAGGAAGGGCATGAGATAGAGGTCCTGGACATAAACGCGCACCGCTTCAGCCGGGAGGAAGTCGAGGCCAGGATCGCGGCGTCCGATTTCGACATAGCCGGGATCGGGGGGATAGTCACGGTATATAAGTACGTCAAATGGCTTATAGGAGTCCTGAGAACGCGCCATCCGGGGAAGAAGATCATTATCGGGGGAAGCGTAGGCTCTTCCATACCCGAGACGATGCTGAAAAGGAACGACGTCGATGCCGTCTGCGTGGGCGAAAGCGAAAAGACCATAAACGATCTCATGACCGCGCTCGAACTGGAGGGCAATCTGGCGAATATCAAGGGTATCTGGTACAGGGACAGTAACGGCAACATCCATAAGACGCTGAAAAGACCTCCGATCATGGATCTGGATGACCTTCCTTTGCCCGCGTGGGACCTTTTCCCGATGGATATATATCTAAAAAACCCGGTCGGCGCGCCCAACAGGAACAAGTGGGTCGACGGTTCCGGCGAGGCGTCGGGGCCTTTGTCGATGAACCTGTTCGCCACAAGAGGCTGTCCTTATCAATGCATATATTGCTATCACGATTTCATGGGGATAAAATACAGGCACAGGTCTCCGGAGAGCGTAGTCCATGAGATGAAAATACTTCACGATAAATACGGAGTGGATTATTTTCACTTTGTCGATGACGAATTCGTCATGTATAAAAAGTTCATAAATAGATTCTGCGTCCTCGTCAAGGAGTTGAGCCAAAAGGCCGGCCGCAAAATCACATGGGGCTGCAGCGGCAGGGTAAACCTGATGACGGAGGAACTCATAGCCACGATGGCCGACGCGGGATGCGTGCTTATAGGTTACGGTATAGAATCGGGCAGCCAGAAGATGCTGGACATTATCAAGAAACAGGTCACCGTGGAACAGGCCAAGAACGCGGTCCGTCTCACAAAAAATTATCTCGGATGGGCGGATTGCTCGTTTATGATAGGATATCCGGGCGAGACGAGGGAAACTATCCAGGAGACTATCGATTTCTGTAAGGAACTGGACCTGACTCCGGAGGTTATTTTCTTTATGACGCCCTATCCCGGCACAGAGTTATACAGGATGGCCTTAGCACAGCGGAAGATCGAGGATGAGGAAGGATATGTCCTGGGCCTGGGCGAACAGGGCGAGAGATTAAGAGTTAATTTTACGGATCTATCCGACGAAGAGCTTGTCTTTGAGCAGGAGCGCGTTATTAAGGAACTTAACGCGTGGAACAGGCTTAAACATGCAGAGGCGAGATAGGCTATGCGTTTTTTAGTAGTAGGTTGCGGATCGATAGGCCAAAGGCACATAAGAAATCTGAAAAGGCTCGGACATGATGTCTCAGGCTGCGAGAGAGACCCTTTGCGCATACGGCAGGTGGGCAGGAAATATTCTATTCCGGTGTTCGGCAGCCTTAAGGACGCGTTGGGCCGGAGGTACGACGGCGCATTCATCTGTACGCCTACGAACCTCCATATACCGCAGGCTGTTGAAATAGCAAAAAAAGGCATACACCTATTTATAGAAAAGCCTCTTTCGAATAGTTTAAAGGGAATAGGCGGATTGTCATCCATAGTCAGGAAAAAGAGGCTGACTGTTTTAGTGGGATGCAATATAAGGTTCATGCCCGGCTTTAAATTCGTAAAGGGCCTGATCGACGGGAATAAGATAGGCAGGGTCCTTTCGGCAAAGATAGAATGCGGGTTTTACCTTCCGTACTGGCATCCATACGAGGATTACCGGAAGGGCTACAGCGCCAAGAGGTCGCTCGGCGGCGGCGCCATATTCGACGATATCCACGAGCTCGATTCCCTGCACTGGCTCTTCGGCAGGCCGAAAGAGGTATTTTGTTTCCGGGAGAGGCTGACGGGCCTCGAGATCGACACGGAAGACTGCGCCGAGATATTCATGAGGTTTAAGTCGAAGGCCGTCGCGCAGGTCCACCTGGATTATATACAAAGGACGTACAGGCGGTATTATGAATTTATAGGGGAAAAGGGAGTGATATACTTCGACCTCAGAAAAGAGACGGTGGAGCTGTTCGGTGAAAAGCCCAATAAGAGCAGGATATTTCAGAGGGGCATAAAAGCCGATCCCGATAAGATGTTTATAGACGAAGCGAGGCATTTCGTCAACTGTATAAAAGGCAGGGAGCGCTCCATTAACGGCATACCGGCCGCCAGAGAGGTGTTGGAAACGGCGTTAGCCTGCCATAGATCGGCGGATAAGAAGGAGATAGTATATCTATGACGACCGCGATAATCCAGGCCAGGATGGGCTCCACGCGTTTACCCAATAAGACGCTTATGAAGATCGAAGGCAAGCCTCTGCTGTGGCATCTTCTGGAGAGAGTCAGAAAGACAAGGACCATAGATGAGATAGTGATCGCCACTACTGACAATCCGCGGGATAGGGAGATACTCGAATTCGCGAGGAATTATGGCGTGAGAGCCTATTGCGGAAGCGAAGAGGACGTCTTAGACCGGTTCTACCGGGTCGCGAAAGAAGTAAAGGCCGACACAATAGTCCGCGTGACGCCAGATTGCCCCATGATCTCGCCGGCGGTCATCGATAAAGTGGTCTCCGAATACCTCAAAGGCGGATATTCATACGTGACGAATACTCTATTATTGACTTATCCCGACGGCTACGACGTGGAGGTCTTTTCCTTTAAGGCGCTGGAGAAGGCCTGGAAGGAATGCAAGGATCCCGCCTCAAGGGAACATGTCACGCCCTACCTTAGAAATTCGGGCAGATTCAAGACAAAGAACGTAATAAGCGAAGACCCGGTCGACCCGCGGGAATATAAGTGGTCGGTCGACAGGGCCGAGGACCTGGAATTCGTCAAGTCTGTATTTAAGCGCCTGTATAAAAAGCATAAGTTCTTCTCATATGATGATATCAAGGGCCTGCTGAAGAGAGAGCCCGATATCAGGCGCGACAGCCGGGATATTATACCTAACGAAGGCTATTACAAGAGTATTTTGAAGACTTCCAGAATCAAGCCGAGAAAGATCCGTATCAAAAAGTCGCAGGCGCTTAGGAAGAAGGCGGAGGCGCTGATACCGGGCTCAAGCCAGACTTTCAGCAAAGCCCCTTCGCAATTCGTCCAGGGTGTGGCTCCCGTATTCCTTGAAAAAGGAAAAGGAAGCCGCGTGTGGGATGTGGACGCGAACGACTACATCGATTACGCGATGGCTCTGGGGCCGGTGATCCTGGGGCACAATCATCCTGCCGTGACGGAGGCCGTCAAAAAGGTCCTGGAAAAAGGCGCTACATTCAGCCTGCCGCACAGGCTGGAGGCCGAGCTTGCGGAGCTGCTTTGCGATTTGATACCGTGCGCCGAAATGGCGAGGTTCGGTAAAAACGGCTCCGATGCCACATCGGGCGCCGTAAGGGCCGCTCGGGCTTATACGGGCAGGGACATGGTCGCCTGTTGCGGTTATCACGGGTGGCAGGATTGGTATATCGCTACGACTACCAGAAATAAGGGCATACCGGAGGACGTGCGGAAACTTACTTTGACCTTCGAATACAATAAGATAGAGACGTTAGAGAAGCTCTTTCAGGAAAACAAGGGCCGGATCGCCTGCGTTATCATGGAACCCGTAGGCGTGATCGAGCCGAAAGACGATTTATAAAATTATATTATTTTTTGAATAAAGTCAAAGCGCTTACCCATAAAAACGGGGCGCTTTTGATATACGATGAGATCGTGACGGGATTCAGGCTCGCCCTCGGCGGCGCCCAGGAGCATTACGGGGTCGTCCCTGACCTTGCCTGCTTCGGCAAGGCGATGGCGAACGGATTCCCCGTTTCCGCCATAGTGGGAAAAAAGGAGATAATGAGACTTTTCGACGAAATATTCTATTCCTTTACCTTCGGAGGGGAGATAGTATCGATCGCGGCTTCGATCGCCACTATCAAGGAGATGCGGAGGCATAACGTCATACGTCATCTCTGGGAGCAGGGTAGAAGGATCAAGGACGGGTATAACGTCTTTACAAAGGAATACGGCCTCGAGAAATATACCGGGTGTATAGGGCTGAACCCGAGGACCGTCACCCTCTTCAACACAAGAAACGGCGAAACCGATCTATTATTAAAAAGCCTCTTTCAGCAGGAATGCATAAAAAGAGGCGTTCTTTTCGTAGGATGCCACAATATCTGCTACAGCCACTCGAACGAAGATATCGAATATACGCTGCGCGTATACCGCACGGTTTTCGAGATCGTAAAAGACGCTATAATAAATAATAAAGTGAAAAGGCTCATAGAAGGAAAACCGGTTCAGCCGGTATTCAGGAGGGCGTGACATGAAGGTCTTCATCGTGACTGAAGGAAGCAAAGACATAGGGCTGGGCCACATAACCCGCTGCACCTCTCTTTATCAGGCGTTTCGGGAGAAGGGGGCGGAGCCCGAATTCATAGCCAACGGCGACGAATTCGCCGAGAGGCTGCTTATAGGCAAGAGATACCGGCTTTTTAACTGGCCGGCGGAAAGCAAAAAGCTTTTCGACATCATAAGCGGCGCGGATATCGTGATCATAGATTCTTATTTAGCCGGGGCCGATGTCTACCACAGGGTGTCGCAGTCGGTCAAGAAAGCGCTTTATATCGACGATAACCAGAGGATCGAATATCCCGCGGGAATAGTCCTTAACGGCACTATCGGCGCCGAACGCCTCGATTATCCTAAAAATGAGAATGTCGAATACCTCTTGGGAAGCAAGTATATGCCTTTAAGGAGGAATTTCTGGCACGCGCCCAAAAAGGATATAAAGGAGCGCGTCGGAAGCGTCATAGTGATAATCGGCGGGAGCGATTACAGGAATATAGTGCCCAGGATCCTGAGGCGGTTAAGGGAGCGTTTTTTCAGGCTGAAGAAGAACGTGATAATCGGGACGGGTTTTACCAATATCGAAAGCATCAGGAGAGAGGCCGACGAAAATACGTATCTCATCTACCGTCCGGAAGCGGACAGGATCAGGGATATGATGGCGGAGTCGGATATAGCGGTTTCGGCCGGAGGCCAGACTATATATGAACTGGCAAGCCTGGGGGTGCCGACTATCGCGATACCCGTGGCCGATAACCAGATGCGTAATGTGACCCAGGCAAGGCTGGCTAATATAATGGAATATGCGGGCTGGTGGGAGGAGCCGGAAGTCTTTAACAGGTTCATCGAATGCATAGAAAGACTGAAAGACAAAGAATTAAGAAGGAAGATGAGCGTCAGGGCGCAGGAGATCGTGGACGGACAGGGCGCCATGAGAGTCTGGGATCATCTGACTGAAAGGGTGAGATCCGGTGAAGGGCAACTTGCGCAATAAGACAGGATTGATGGAAAAAGCAGTCTCAAGCCGCGATCTTACGGGCAGGGCGGAATCGAACCGCCGGTATGCCAAGGGTGATTTTGACCGATGGGTGAATGGCCTGTTTGCCGGACCGGAGTTTACTTCCGTCCTCGATATATGCTGCGGGACCGGGAATCAGCTGGTTCTGTTCGCGGCGATGCCCGGCGTCGAACGTATCATCGGAGTAGATGTCTCGAAGGACGCGCTTGATACCGCGAGGGCAAGGCTGGATAAGATGAGCGCG
>CAZYBX010000044.1:0-1205 GCA_964645565.1 uncultured Planctomycetia bacterium
ATTTCTATCTTGTCGGCTTTATCCTCCGTAATCTCCTGGCCGGCTTCGACGATTATACTGTCGCTTATGATGTCGACTATATTATCAAGGGCTACCCTTCCCACTATCCGTTCCTTCAGGCTGACGACCACCTCGTCGCCTTCGATGATGGCGCTTGTGGTTATGCCGTTCAGTGTCCCGCAATCCTCTTCCGTTACGATGACATCCTGGGCTACGTCCACGAGCCTCCGTGTCAGGTAACCGGAATCCGCGGTTTTGAGCGCCGTGTCGGCAAGACCTTTTCTTGCGCCGTGGGTGGATATAAAATATTCGAGCACGGTCAACCCTTCCCTGAAGTTTGCGGTGATGGGGTTTTCTATGATCTCACCCGACGGTTTGGCCATCAATCCGCGCATCCCGGCAAGCTGTCTGATCTGCTGCTTTGAGCCTCTCGCGCCCGAATCGGCCATCAGGAATATAGGATTAAAGCTGTCAAGTTCCTTGAAGATAAGCTCCGTCACCTGTTCCGTGGCGTGTGTCCATATATCTATTACCTTGTTATACCTTTCACCGTTTGTTATCAAGCCCCGCCTGTACTGGTTTTCGACGCTGTCGACTTCTTTTTGGGCATCGTCTATTATCGACTGCTTCTTTTTGGGGACGCCCAGGTGGTCGATGCATATGGAAAGTCCGGCTTCCGTGGCGACCTCAAACCCTATTTTTTTCAAGTCATCCAGGAGTCTTATGGTCCTGTCGAGGCCGTATTGATTATAACAGTCGGTTATTATTTTGCTTAGTTTGCTTTTGCTCATGACCTCATTGATATAGGGTGAGTTCTCGGGCATGAATTCATTGAATATGACCCGGCCGGGTGTGGTATCGATAACGGCGCCGCCCAGCTTCAGCTTGATCTTAGCATGCCTCTCCGCCTCCCCGTCATTGTATGCGATTATGACTTCATCCTTTGTGGCGAATACCTTGCCCTGTCCCTTGAGGCCGTCCTTCTCTTTCGTGAGGTAGGAGCAGCCCAGGACGATATCCTGAGACGGGACCGCTATCGGCCTTCCGTCGCTCGGCGAAAATATGTTGCTCACCGACATCATCAACAGCCGCGATTCCATCTGCGCTTCCATCGAAAGCGGGACATGGACCGCCATCTGATCCCCGTCAAAGTCAGCGTTAAACGCGGCGCATACGAGAGGATGTATCCTGATGGCCTTTCCTTC
>CAZYBX010000044.1:1215-9727 GCA_964645565.1 uncultured Planctomycetia bacterium
GGATAACATAATGGAGGGAGCGTTTGAGGGATTGCTGGAACGCCTGGATCCCCAGCCTGTGAAGCGTGGGGGCCCTGTTCAAAAGTACGGGGTGCTCCTTGATAACTTCGTCAAGGATATCCCACACCTCCAGCTTCGCCCTCTCTACCATGCGTTTTGCGCTTTTGATGGTGTGGACGATGCCCTTTTCCTTTAGTTTTTTGATGATAAACGGCTCGAAGAGCTCCAGCGCCATTTTCTTCGGCAGTCCGCACTCGTGCAGTTTAAGCTCCGGCCCGATCACTATGACGCTTCTTCCGGAGTAATCTACGCGCTTACCGAGAAGATTCTGTCTGAAGCGGCCCTGCTTGCCCTTCAGCATATCGCTCAGGGATTTTAACGGTCTGTTGCCGGGGCCCAATACGGCCCTTCCGTGCCGGCCGTTATCAAAAAGCGCGTCCACCGCCTCTTGAAGCATCCTCTTTTCGTTTCTGATGATGACATCCGGCGCTTTCAGCTCTATGAGCTTTTTTAGTCTGTTATTTCTATTGATGACCCTTCTATATAGATCGTTCAAGTCGCTTGTGGCGAAGCGGCCTCCGTCAAGAGGCACAAGGGGTCTTAAGTCGGGCGGGATGACGGGTATCACGTCCAGCACCATCCATGCGGGATCATTACCCGATCTGTTCAGCGATTCCACGATTCTCAGCTGCTTGCTTAACTTCTTTTTGGACTGCTCAGTTTTCGACTCATTAACGGCCAGCTTCAGGCTTTTGGCCATAGAGTCCATATCGTGTTCTATTAAAAGCTGCCTTATCGCGTCCGCCCCCATCCTCGCTTTGAAATTATTTCCGAATTTATCCTTATATTCCCTGTAACGCTCTTCGGTCAGGAGCTCCTTCTTTTTTAGCGGAGTGTCTCCAGGGTCGATGACGATATATTCCTCGTAGTAGATGACTCTTTCCAGGTCGCGTAAACTGAGTTCAAGCAGCGCGCTCATGCGCGACGGCGACGCCTTGAAGAACCAGACATGGGATACGGGCGCGGCGAGCTCTATGTGGCCCATCCTCTGCCTTCTCACGTTTGAGCGCGTGACCTCCACCCCGCACCTGTCGCAAACGATCCCTTTATGTTTTACCCTTTTATATTTACCGCAGGCGCACTCCCAGTCCCTCGTGGGCCCGAATATCTTTTCGCAGAAAAGACCGTCTTTCTCCGGTTTAAAGGTCCTGTAGTTGATGGTCTCGGGCTTCTTTACTTCGCCGTGAGACCACGACCGTATGACTTCCGGAGAGGCGATCTTTATCGATATTGCGTCAAAAGGATTTTCGAAATTACCCATGTTCTCCTCTTATCTCTTGCCCGCTTTTTCCTTCTTTTCTTCTCTTTCGGTGATCTGATCCTGCGCTATAGCCGCGGCCGTCTTCTCCATTATGACGTCAAGTCCCAAGCTTTGCAGTTCTTTTATCAATACGTTGAAGGATTCGGGCGTGCCCGGCTGAAACGTGTGTTCGCCTTTTACTATAGCCTCGTATATCCTCGTCCTTCCGATCACATCGTCGCTCTTTACGGTAAGAAGTTCCTGGAGCGTGAACGCCGCGCCGTAAGCCTCAAGGGCCCACACTTCCATTTCTCCGAACCTCTGGCCGCCGAATTGCGCCTTTCCGCCCAGCGGCTGCTGGGTGACCAGCGAATACGGGCCGATGGAACGGGCGTGGATCTTGTCGTCCACAAGATGGGCGAGCTTCATCATATATATATAACCCACGGTGCCCCTCTGGTCAAACGCTTGGCCGGTAAGACCATCGTATAATACCTGGCGTCCGTCTTCCGGAAGACCGGCCCTTTTCAGCTCTTCCTTTATCTCTCTTTCCGTAGCGCCGTCAAAGACGGGACTTATGGCGTCGTACCCCAGAGACTTGGCGGCCCAGCCCAGATGCGTCTCCAGTATCTGTCCGACGTTCATCCTGGACGGCACCCCCAGAGGATTGAGTACTATCTCGACGGGGGTCCCGTCCGGCAAAAAGGGCATATCCTCATCCGGCAGTATCTTGGCTATGACTCCTTTGTTACCGTGCCTTCCGGCCATCTTATCGCCTACCGAGACCTTTCTTTTGCTTGCTACATAGACCGATATCTTCTTTAAGACTCCCGGAGGCAGCTCGTCACCGCGCTTGATCCTGTCTATTTCCCTCTCCATCTCGAATGCGATCTCTTCGATCTGCTCGTTGAGCAGCGAAAAGACCCTCTTCAGCTCTTCCTCAAGTTTTTCATTGTCCTCTATCCTTAGCGTCGCAATATCGCATCTTTCGAGTTTCGGGATATTGGATTTTTTTAGCGCCTTGTTTCTGGGGACTATAATCGCCCCCGTCTCCTCATCCAGCAGGCTCGAAGAGAGCTTCGCGCCCTGTAAAAGCTTGGCGAGTTTCTGGACCTTCTCGTTCTTCAGGCTGTCTAACTGCGCTTCGTAGAACTTGGTTACCTCTTCTATCTTCTGAAGTTCCTTGGTCTTCTCTTCTTTTGTCTTTGACCTGGCTTCTTTCCTGGAAAAGACCTTCACGTCCACTATGACGCCTTCGATGCCCGGCGGGGCATACAGGGAAGCGTCTCTGACATCGCCCGCCTTCTCTCCGAATATGGCTCTCAGCAGTTTTTCCTCGGGTGAAAGCTCGGTCTCGCTCTTCGGCGTTACTTTTCCCACAAGTATGTCTCCCGGTCCCACCTCCGCGCCCAGCCTTATTACGCCTTCTTTATCGAGGTTGTTCAGCAGCTCCTCCCCGACGTTGGGTATGTCGCGGGTTATCTCTTCCTTGCCGAGCCTGGTATCCCTCGCCTCTATTTCGAACTCTTCCACATGTATCGACGTAAACACATCCTCCTTGACGAGCTTGTCGCTTATCAGTATGGCGTCCTCAAAGTTATATCCGCGCCAAGGCATGAATGCCACAAGGACGTCTCTTCCTAATGCCAGCCCGCCCTGCGATGTGGCGGCCCCGTCGGCTATTATGTCGCCCATCTTCACGGTCTGCCCCGGTCTTACCAATGGTCTCTGGTTGACGCACGTGGAGGCGTTCGATTTTTCGAACTTTCTCAGATTGTAGATTTTACCGGCTACGGATATCTCCGAGCCGTCCACATGTGTGACTTTTCCGGCATTTTTGGCGACTACTACCGAACCCGAATCTTTTGCCGTCCTTCCTTCGATACCGGTCTGCACTAAAGGCAGCTCCGGATAGAGCAGGGGCACGGCCTGCCTTTGCATGTTCGAGCCCATGAGCGCCCTGTTGGCGTCGTCGTGCTCAAGGAAAGGTATAAGGCCCGCGGCAACGCTTACCAGCTGTTTAGGCGAGACGTCCATATATTGTATCTTCTTGGGTTCCACGCGGACAAAATCATTTTTGTACCGGCAGAATATCTTGTCTCCGAGATATCGGCCCTGATTGTCTATGGGGGCGTTCGCCTGCGCTATGATATAGTTGTCCTCCACATCGGCCGATAGATAATCCACCTTGTCCGTGACTTTTCCGTTGTCGACCTTTCTGTAAGGCGTGACCAGGAATCCAAACTCGTTCACTTTCGCATAGGTAGACAGCGACGCGATCAGCCCGATGTTCGGGCCCTCAGGCGTTTCTATAGGGCACATCCTGCCGTAGTGCGAATAGTGGACGTCGCGGACTTCAAAACCCGCCCTCTCCCTGTTCAATCCGCCCGGCCCGACCGCGCTTAAGCGCCTCTTGTGCGTAAGTTCGGCCAGCGGATTTGTCTGGTCCATGAATTGCGACAACTGGCTTCTGCCGAAGAAGTCACGCACCGCATTGGATATCAATTTTGCGTTAAGCAGGTTATGCGGCATGGCGTTTTCGAGGTCGTATATGTTCATCCTCTCTCTTGCCGCCCGCTCCACGCGCGCCAGCCCTATCCTGAACTGGTTCTGCAGCAGTTCACCGATAGACCTTATGCGGCGGTTGCCTAAATGGTCGATGTCATCGCAGGTGCCTTCCCCGTTCTTCAGGCGTATAAGCTTGATCATAGCTCTGACCACAGTGTCTACCGTCAGCGTAGTCTCATCCGGCGATACTTTCATATCCAGCTTCCGGTTGAGTATATGCCTTCCGACGCGTCCGAGGTCATACCGCTTCGGATCGAAGAACATCCTGGTTATAAGCTGGGCCGCGTTTTCTATCGTCGCCGGGTCTCCCGGCCTCAAGCGCCTGTAGATATCCAGAAGGGCGTCTTCTTTTGACTTGCAATGGTCTTTCGCGAGCGTATTGATGATCTCCGGAATATTATTTTTTAATATCTTTATCTTCCTTATCCCGGCGTTCCATATCCTGTTTACCAGGTCCGAGGTCAACTTTTCCGTCTTGCGGGCGAAGGCCAGACCGCTTTCGACGCTTATATCGCCGGCCAGGATACTTCCCACATATTTTTCGAATTGGCTTTTTCTTTCCGCCTCCACCTTCTCTATTCCGCAGAAGGCCTTTAAAATATCGTCGTCCGATGAGAGTCCGATAGCCCTCAGGAAAGTCGTCGCTATGACTTTTCTGCGCCTGTCCAATGTCACGTGCAGGGCTTCCACTATATCGGTCTCGATCTCTACCCACGCTCCCCTATAAGGTATGATCCTTGCGGTATGGAGTTTTTTTCCGTTTGGGTGGATAAACTCTTCGAATGATATGCCCGGTGAACGATGCAGCTGACTTACTACGACCCTCTCGTCGCCGTTTATGATAAATGTCCCGGTTTCCGTCATCAAGGGGAGGTCGCCCATGTACACTTCCTGCTCCCTCGTCTCTTTCTGGGAGCGAAGCCTGATTTTGACCTTCAGGGGGCCGCCGTAGGTTATCCCCCTTTTCCTGCATTCGCTTATGCCGTATTTAGGCTTTCCTATATTATATGCGACATATTCGAGTCTGTGGGCGCCGTCAAAGCTATCTATGGGGAAGGCGTCTTTAAATACGGCCTCCAGCCCGATCCTCCTCCTTTTCGTCTTAGGTACGTCCTCCTGAAGGAAATCGGCATAAGACTGAAGCTGTATCTCCACCATGTTGGGCAGATCGAACACTTCCTTTAGTTTTCCGAAATGCTTAATGCTCTCTTTTGGCATATATTCCTTTGCTTAACGTCATTGCTTCGCCCCTGTGGGGCTCGCAATGAATTCGCGCTTATAACTTACGCGAAGCGTAAGTTATGCGCTCATTCACTTAAGCTCGACTTTTGCGCCGGCCGACTCAAGCTTTTTCTTTATCTGCTCGGCCTCTTCCTTCGGCACGCCTTCCTTTACGGTCTTAGGGGCCGCTTCCACCAGGTCCTTGGCTTCCTTGAGGCCCAGCGTGGTAATGCTGCGGATCTCTTTTATGACCTGTATTTTGTTGGAGCCCGCGCTTGCCAGTACTACGACAAAGGACGTCTTTTCTTCGGCGGCGGCCGGAGCGCCGGGAGCCGCGGCCCCCGCCATACCGGCTGCCATTACAGGCTGTACCGCCGTAACGCCGAATTTATCTTCGAGCACCTTCACGAGGTCCGACAGTTCGAGGACGGTCATGCTCTCTATAGACGAGATGATATCCTTCATCTTGCCGGTCAGCTTTATGCCGGTCTTCTCCGCTTCCGCGGTCTCTGCCTTTGGCTGAGCGCCTTCGCCTGCCTTCTCGGCCTTCGGCTGCTTTATTTCATTTGTCTCTTCCTGTTTCTTGTCTTCAGTCATCACATCCTCCTTAGATTACGATTCCTTCTTTTTTTTGATAGAGTCGATCACCCCTACGAGATTTCTTAATAAGCCTCCAAGCAGACCCACGAATCCCGATATGGGGGCTTTTATGCCTGATACGGCCATTGCCAGAAGGACCTCCCTGGAAGGCAGGGACGCCAGATGCTTTACCGTATCCGCCGTCACTTGTTTTCCGGACAAAAAGGCCCCTTGTATTTTCAGGCCGTTATATTCCTTTGTGAAATCGACGAGAGAGCGGGCAACCGCCACCGCATCTTCTCTGCTGAAGAGGACGCCGCATGATCCGCTTCCAAGAAGCGGGGTCATATCATCCGCCTTCAATCCCCTTCCCGATTTCTCCATCGCGTGCTTCAGCATGCTGTTTTTGACGACCATATAAGCTGCGGATGATTTTTTGATCTCTTTTCTGAGCTTTTCCATGTTGTTAACGCCCACTTGTGAGAATGTGGTTATGAAGAAATCGGGATATTCGACAAACCGCTTGCCTATCTCGCCGATTATATATTCTTTGCAGACTTTACCGAATTTTTCCATGTCTATGATCCTTGAGGCCTGTTTTGCCAGCCGGCAAGATCGAGCCTGACGCCGGGCCCCATCGTCGACGACAATGTCATGCTCTTTATGAATATGCCCTTGACTACGGGCGGTTTTGAGTGCTCCACCGCCTGGATCAGATCCGTCCCGTTTTCATATAAGGCCTGTGCGTCAAAGGATAATTTTCCTATAAGCGCGTGGATATTCGACTGCTTGTCCATCTTGAATTCTATTTTGCCTTTTTTTACTTCCGCTACCGCCTTCGCGATATCTTCGGTAACGGTGCCCGTCTTCGGATTAGGCATAAGGCCTCTGGGGCCTAATACCTTCCCCAGACGGCCCATGTCTCTCATCATGTCCGGGCTGGCGATGGCGACATCGAAATCGCACCATCCTCCGCTTACCTTCTTTATCAGATCCTCCGAGCCCACGAATTCCGCTCCGGCATCCAGCGCTTTTTTTTCGTTCTCGCCTTTACAGAATACGGCTACGCGCCTTGCCTTTCCCGTGCCGTGCGGAAGCGACACCGTGCCCCTGACGCTCGCAGGCGTCTCTTTGGCGTTTATGTTCAGCTTGAACGATACCTCGACCGTCTGGTCGAATTTTGTCTTCGGCGCTTTTTTAAGTATTTCTATAGCCTCAAGCAGAGTATAACACTTGTCTTTATCGATCAGGCCCGGGAATTGTTTTGTCCTTTTGGATAACGCCTTCATTTATCTATACCTATTTTTTCTCTTCCTTCTTCGGCTGTTCCTTTTCCGCCTTGGCGGGCGCGGGGGCCTTTTCCTCACCCTTGGCCGGCTGCTCTATCGGCCCGGATTTTTCCCCTATCTCGATGCCCATGCTTCTGGCGGTGCCTTGAACGATCTTTATGCCCTGCTCGATATCCGTTGTGTTCAAGTCCTGGAGTTTGGTCTTCGCGATCTCCCTTATCTGTTCTTTTGTGACCGTCCCCACCTTTTCCTTGTGAGGCACGCCGCTTGCTTTTGCGATCCCGCAGGCCCTTTTGAGTAGCGTCGGCGTAGGCGGACTTTTTATGATAAAAGTGAATGTCCTATCTTCATAAGCGGTTATGATCACGGGCAGCGTCAAACCATCGCGGCCTTGAGTCTTGGCGTTGAATTGTTTGCAGAATTCCATTATGTTCAGGCCGTGCTGGCCCAGGGCCGGCCCGACCGGAGGAGCCGGGTTTGCCGTTCCCGCCGGACAATATAACTTTATGACCGCTTTTACCTTTTTCGCCATCTTATCTCACCTTGTCATTGCAAGCCCCGGCGGGTCGAAGCGACCGAGGACGAAATGTCCGAGGAAGTGCCGAAACCATCTGGGTTCGGCCAATCTCAATCAAGGATCTACAGTTTCTCTACCTGCCAGTATTCCAGTTCCACCGGAGTGGACCTTCCGAAGATCGATATCGTTACTTTTAATTTCCCTTTAGTCGGGTTTACGTCTTCGATAGTCCCGTTAAAGTTCGTAAAAGGCCCTTCGAGCACCCGCACGCCCTCTCCTTTTTCGAACAATACTTTAGGCGTCGGTTTTTCCTTCGCCTGCTCCGCCTGTTTTAATATCGATTCTACCTCGCCGGCCTGCAGGGGCACCGGCTTCCTGGCCGAGCCGACAAAACCGCTGACGCCCGGCGTGTTCTTGATGAGGTACCACGTTTCGTCGGTCAGTTCCATCTCTACCAGTACATATCCCGGAAAAAACTTTCTGGATGTTATCTTTTTCTTGCCCTCTTTGACTTCGGAGACTTTTTCCACCGGGACCAAAACCTGCGCCACCTTATCGGCGAGATTGTCGGTCCTGGCCTTGGTCTCTATATAAAGCTTTACCTTGTCCTCGTATCCCGTCTGGGTATGTATTATGTACCAGTTCTTGGCCATATGCCGCCCGCTACGTCCTTAAGATAAAATTTATAACCCTGAGAAACACGAAATCGCAAATACCTATGAATGCGGCAAGTAATAATACCGACGCTATTACGACCACGGTAGACGCTATCAGCTCGTTTTTTGTCGACCACGTGACCTTGCCTAATTCGATTTTGACTTCCCGCAAAAAATTAGCTACCTTGTTAGCCATTTCTAAATCCCCGTATTATTCGAATCCCGCGACCCGCCTCGATTTCATAGTGAGGTACTTACGCCGCTAAAATCCTCCTATTCGTCGGATTTCTTAGCGCGGCTTCAGTACCAAATTTGCATTCGCAAATTTGGCAGGCCAGGAGGGATTCGCCTACTACGTTCGGACGGAGCCTCACTGCGTAGG
>CAZYBX010000045.1:0-9713 GCA_964645565.1 uncultured Planctomycetia bacterium
CATAAGGAAGTAAGGGCGTGATAAGACTGAGTGGTATTTCTAAAGAGGGCGTGATCCTGCTCGTCCTGATACCGGCGTTATTCGGCCTGTATTCGTTAGACCGGACGCGTCTGGGGCATTCCGTCCCGGATGAGAAAAGGTACATCAACAGCACAAAGGAGATGGTAAAGACCGGTGATTATATTACGCCGCGATACCAGGGCCGGCTCCGCTTTCAAAAACCCATCCTCTTCTATTGGCTTATCGTCCTTTCATATAAACTATGGGGTGTGGGCGTATACGGAGCCAGGTTTCCTTCCATTTTAGCGGCTTTGTTGAATGTGATCCTTGTATATTTAATAGGACGGGACCTTTTCGGTAAAAGGACAGGCGTGTTTTCCGCGCTCGTCCTTTCGACGAGCGAAGTCTATTTTATGTATTCCCGGTTTTCGACGCCGGACATGACGTTCTATCTTTTTATCGCCGCCTCGGTATATCTGTTCATCAAGGCTTACAGGGGCGATATAAAAGGGCCGTTTAAGTATATATATATGTACGTCCCTATGGCCCTTGCCATGCTTACTAAAGGCCCCCTGGGCATCATTTATCCTATGGCCACGGCCTGCCTATTTTTAGCTCTAAGAAGGGAATGGCCGGTCATGAGGGAGATGAAGATATTGCCCGGCCTTCTTGTCTTCGCCGCGATAAGCGGGCCCTGGTTTGCCGCCATGGTCATCCTGCACGGGGACGCGTATATCGGCAACGTATGGACGATGGAGATAATGAAGAAAGTAAAATATTTCTCCTCGGGCGGCGGGACTAATTTCATAGCGTATTTTTTTAAAAGCGCTTTTTACTATGCAGGAATGACTTTTGTCAGGCACCTGCCCTGGTCGCTCTTTTTGCCCGCGTCTTTATTCAGCGCTCAAAGCTTTTTCTTTAAACGACGGAAGGCGGAATGGGGATACGGGCTTATAACCGCATGGTGCCTCGCTATTTTTGCCGCGCTGGTGCTCATATGGTCTAAAGAAAGTTATTATGTGCTGGCTCTTTCCATGCCTTTATCGGTCATACTGGGAAAATATTTTTCGGACCTTGCCGAAAAAGACGGCGCGGTCCGGGATATTTTGTTTAAGCTCCCTTTTATCGCCGGAGCCGCTGTATCTTTTTTGGCCGTGCTGCTGTGGCTGGTATTTATTACTTACGCCATGGAGGGGCCGGCCGTCTCTCCATCTCTGCTCATGATCGCGGTACCGGCGTTCATGGCGTATGCGCATTCAAGCAAAAAAAGGATATTGCTTCCGGCGAGTCTGTTCGCGGCGTCATTCGCGTTCTTCGCGTATCTGGCCGGTTATATTATGCCGTTGCTGGGCAATGACCCGCTTGCGGAAGTCGCGGAGGAAATAAGATGCGTAGTCCGGCCGGAGGATCATGTGGGCGTGGCTTCGAGCGAAGTCAGTTACAACAGGCTCAACGCGCTGATGGAAGGCCATAAGGCGGTGAGGGTGGTGCCGAGGCGCATTACGGATTGGTCCCAGCGGAAAGATCTTATAATAGATTTCCTTACGCCGGAGAAGGGGAGGGTCTTCTGCGCGATCACAAAAGACGACTATTTTGGATATGTCGACGAGGGATTGCGCAACAGACTTTATGTCATGGACACATTTTATGTATGGAAGAAATTTAACCATCAGTGCCCCGAATATTATCTGGAATTGATCGATCTTATATTTAAGGGCAGGCGGGCGCTTTTCAGGCAGGCCCTTAAGGAAGAGGCATATCTTATATCCAATGAAATTTAAAAGGGAGCTGCCCATGGTCAGGGAATTCAAATATAAATATAAAGAGAAGGGCACGGGCAAGCCGGTCATAATGCTGCACGGCATGTTCGGCGACATGTCAAACTGGGACCGGGTGGTGAACGGGGTGTCCGGGCGCTTTAGGGCGATAGTATTGAGCCTCCCGTATCTTGAGTTCGAGCCCAAGCTGTGTTCGGTCGGCGTGATGACGGAATTCCTCGCAAGTTTTATAGAATCGCATAACCTGGATGACGTGACTTTAATAGGCAACTCGCTCGGCGGCCACGTCGCGCTGGATTACGTGATCAATTATAAGGACCCTGTCAGCCGGCTCGTGCTGACGGGAAGTTCGGGGCTCTTCGAAAGGGGCTATACCGACGATGTGCAGATCCACCCGACCAGGGAATACCTCTCGAGAAAGATCGGAGAGGTTTTTTACGATAAGAGTTTTGTCACCGAAAAGATGGTCGGCGACGCCTACAATACGCTGAAGTCCAGACTTTTAAAATTGAAGATAGTGCGGATATCCAAATCCGCGAAAAGATATAATCTATCCGGCCAGCTGCCGCTTATAAAATGCGATACATTGCTGATATGGGGCAAGAATGATATCATAACACCGCCCGAAGTGGCGCATATCTTCAACTCGGGCATCAGAGATTCAAAGCTGGTATTTATCAACGGCTGCGGCCACGCGCCGATGATGGAAAAACCGGAAGAATTCAACAGCCATTTAATGGATTTTTTGCTAAATAGCGATGATGTTAAAAAGCGCGGTTAACTTATATCTGACGGCACATGCCCGCAGGAGAGTAAGGGAGATAAGGGACGCCTACTCGCACCCTCTGAGGCTCCAGGAGAAGGCCCTCTTTTCCATAATAGACAAAGCCAGATACACTGAATTCGGGCGGGCCTACGACTTTAAGACCGTCAAATCCATAGAAGCATATCAGAAGCGGGTGCCGCTTTTTCAATATGAAGATATGCGGGTGTGGATAGCCAGGGCCATAAAGGGGGATGTGAATGTGACATGGCCGGGCAGGATATGGAATTTTGCCCTCACCTCCGGCACCACTTCAGGAGACAAATATATCCCGGTATCGAGAGAGGCCATATCCGCGAATAAAAAGGCCGCCTTAGACTGCCTCAGTTTTTATTTAGCCGAAAACGGCGATCGCTCGCTATTGGACGGGAAATTCCTTTTTCTGGGCGGGAGCACTTCCCTCAGACCTCTGAAGAGCAGGGCCCTTGCCGGAGACCTCAGCGGTATCGTATCCCGCTCCGTCCCGCTCGTCTTTAAATCGGTCTACGAACCCGGAAAGGATATCGAGATGATGCCGGACTGGGAAGAGAAGATCGACAGGATCGTAGAGAGGGACGTGGATAAGGACATACGCGGCATAGGCGGCATAGCTTCCTGGTTCCTGGTATTTTTCAATAAGCTGCTTGAGGAGGCGGGGAGGAGAAGGGGGAAGAAGGTCGGGACCGTAGCGGAGATCTGGCCCAATCTTTCTTTTTTCGTCCACGGTGGTATAAATTTCGCGCCGTACAGGGAGATAATGGAGAGGATAATCGGCAAGGATGTGTATTATCTGGAGATATATCCCGCCTCCGAGGCGTTTATAGCGATACAAGACAGAAAAGACTCACCCGGGCTCCTTCTGATGCTGGATTACGACAATTTTTATGAATTTGTCCCAGTGGAAGAGATCGATAAAAATGAGCCTGTCAGGCTGACGGCCGCCGACGTAGAAATAGGGAAAAACTACGCCGTTGTCGTCACCAATAACAGCGGGCTCTATAGTTATATCCTCGGCGATACCGTGAGATTTGTCTCTCTCGATCCTCTGAGGCTGGTAGTGACCGGAAGGATAACTAATTTTTTGAGCGCCTTCGGCGAACATCTTATAACGGAAGAGGCGGAGGACGCCATATCCTATGCTTGCGAGAAAACGGGTTCCGGTATAGAAGAGTTTACCGTAGCCCCTTATTTCCAGAAGGGCCTCACGGAGCTGCCGTATCACCAGTGGCTCATAGAATTTATAAAGGAGCCCGCGGATTTGCGGGCATTCGAAGAATATCTTGACGAGCGCCTGCGTGAGAGAAACGGCGATTACGACGTGCACAGGGGCAGGGACATAAGCATAGGCCGGCCAAAAGTCGTCAAATTGAAAAAGGGGACTTTTTACGCCTGGATGGAATCTCAAGGCAAGCTCGGCGGACAGCACAAAGTGCCGCGGCTGAAGAACGACAGGAGCATCGCCGATAAACTCCTGGCTATAGATCCTCATTAGGGAAGGCTATGACCGAAGCTCGAGAGCGAAGACATGGCCGTATCATTCTGTCTTTGAAGGCGCCGTGGGCCGCATTGACGGCCGTTTTCATAACGGCGCTATTGTTGAGATCCGCCTATCTCAGCCAGCTGGCTTCGACGCCGTTATCTGATTTCTTTTCAGCCGATTCCGAGCACTACAACAGAGTCGCGCTCAGGATACTCGCGGGGGATATCGCGTTCAGGGAATCGGTCTATATGAACCCCGTCTATCCGCTTTTTCTGGCCGCGGTGTATTCCGTGTTTGGGGCTGACCCGGCATATGTGGGGATAGTCCAAGCCGTCCTTGATTCGCTTTCCTGCGTACTTATATATCTGATCTGTTTAAAAGCCTTTAAAAACAAAAATCTCGCCCTGCTTTCGTCTTTTATATATGCCTTCTACGGTATGGCGATATTTTATACCGGCTTCCTGATGCGGGCTACTCTTTCGGTGTTTATAAATCTGGCGCTGGTCTGGACTCTTCTTATCGCGAAGGATAAGGATAGACCCCTCTTCTGGCTGGCCGCAGGCATTATGATGGGGCTCTCCGCACTTATCACATCAAATACCATTTTATTCCTGCCCCTGCTGGCGGTATGGCTTTTTACTTTTAGGAAAGCAGGCTTACGGTCAGGCAGGCCCGCCGTGAGCGCGGTTATGATTTTTACCGGGATAATCCTGATCCTCCTTCCTTTTTCGTTCAGGAACTATGTTGCCGAAAAGAGGTTTTCTCCTTTTTCCGTTCAGGGAGGGTTTAATTTCTATATAGGCAATCACCCGGGCTCGACCGGCACTTATACGCCTGTCCGCGGCGTATCCGACCTGCCGGTGGTCTCGATAACCGATTCCGTCAGAGTGGCCCGAGAAGAGGCCGGAAGGGCGTTTACGCCGTCGGAAGCTTCGGCTTACTGGTTTTCCAAAAGCTTTAGGTTCATACGCGAAAGCCCGCGCCTCTTTTTGTTTCTTTTGGGGAGAAAATTCCTTTTATTCTGGAACAATACGGAGCTCGCCTCGAATCTGAACTTTTACTTTTGCAAAGAGCGCATACCCATTTTGAGAATGCCGCTGTTTTCATTCGGGATGATCGCGCCTTTTGCGATGCTTGGATTGGTCCTTGCGGCAAAAAAAAGGCTGCCCGGCCCCGGCCTGATCGCTTTTTTTGCCGCGGCGTATATGATATCATTGGTCCTATTTTTTGTTTCGGCCAGATATCGTTTTCCCTGCGCGCCGTTTATGGTTATACTTGGCGCGTATTCCGTCTTCGACCTCGCGGATATATGGAAAGAGAGAAGGCTGAGAGACCTCTTTTTGTATGTCATCGCCCTCGCGGCCTTTGCCGTTTTCGTAAACATGGATTATTTTCCTGTAAGTTCAAAGAACTACTTTCCCACCGCCCACTATAATCTGGGGCTCGCATACGCCAGAAAAGACATGCTCGATCAGGCGATCGCCGAATATAAAAGGGCGATAGAAATAAAGCCGGATTACGCTTACGCCCATTATAATCTGGGTTTTGTGTATAACAGGAAAGGTCTGGTGGACCAGGCGATCGAAGAATATAAAAAGGCCATAGGGCTCGATCCAGGATTTGACCAGGCATATAATGACCTGGGCATAGCATACCGAAGAAAGAACCTTCTGGATGAGGCGGTCGCGGCTTACCGTAAAGCCATAGAGATCGATCCGGACTTTGCGCAGGCCCGCTATAATCTCGGGAACGCCTATTCCTCGGAAGAAATGCGCGCCGAGGCAATAGCGGAATATGAAAAGGCGCTCGAGATCGATCCCGAATTCGGTGAGGCCCACAATAACCTCTCATTCGCGTATTTCCGGGAAGGCGACTATGAAAAGGCGATATACCATTGCGATAGAGCGATAGAGCTGGGGGTCGAAGTCCACGCCGGTTTCCTGAAAACCCTCGAGGCGTATAGGAAATAGAGCCGCTTTCTGTCATAGTCTGTCATATATTGTCGTATACACAATAACCTTGCCAAAATAGACTCTCGGGGGTACAATAATCACTGCCGTATGAGAAAAAAAGAGCCTGATTGCTGGGATTTCTGGAAGTGCCCTAAAAAGAAAAGAGACAAATGTCTTGTCTACAGGCATAAGTACGGGCAGAGGTGCTGGTTCCTGGCCGGGGGGACGCCCCAGGTAAAAAGAAGATTTCGGGGATGCTGGTCGTGCCCATGGTATGTCGAAGTGAGCCGGAAGTGTTTCATGGGCAAAAAGCTTACCGGCGGGAACGGGTAGCAGTGATGACTCCCGTTAGCCAAGCGCTTTTTAAGTTAGAATAGAAGGTATGATTTTACCATGTTTAATGCAGGGTTACCCGCGGCAGCATAAAAGTTATCCTAAAGCGGGGGGGGGCGGAAACGCAGGCCCAGCCGCCATCACCCATAGCCTGCGTCTCATAAGAGTGATTTATCAGTAGATAATGCTTGCCATGGAACGGCACAGGAGGTAAAATAGACAAGCTTTCAACAAGGGGTAGGAAATGTCCGCACCTCAATTACAAAATAAGTTCAACAAAAAGTCAGGAAGCGCCGGATCGTTCCGGCGCTTATTTATTTTAAGGAGGGCTGTCATGAAAAGTTATTTACCGGTTCCTGTATCATTTCTTTTAATACTGTGTATTGCAGTCTGTGGATCGGCGCGGGCAGGCGAAAACTTGATGCAAAACCCGGGTTTTGAGGAACAGGGCTGGCCGCCTCCAAATTGGAGCCAGTGGGATGGCTCGACCGGTTCAGGCGGAGTAGCCGGCTATATATCGGATTCTGTTTCACATAATGGAGCGCAGTCAGCAGCGCGCAAGCTTTGGGGTAGTGACGTCCGCTGGGGCGGTTATACGCAGGATGTTGCCGTAAGTGAAGGAGATTTCGTAAGAGCGAGCGGCTGGCTGATGAGCGAATCGGGCGACGACCCGCTGGCAAACGGGGCGGAGGCGTATATAGAAGTTAAGTTTTTGACAAGCATGGATGGCGAGCTTGCTGTTTATAAGAGCATCCCGCTCACCGGCGCATCGGACTGGGTTCGCCATGTTATAGAGAAAGAGGCGCCCGCTAATACAGCCAAGGCGCGTTTCAGTTTTGTGTTATTAGGCACAGAGTCGTCTTCTACCGGGACCGTATATTTTGATGACGCTTATCTAAGGATAGGAAGCGCCGGAGACCTCGCCTATGAGCATTTATATTATCAAATGGACCGATACTATAAAGAGTCGGTCGATTTCACGGTCCAGGGCAAGGACGCCGAGGAGAACGCCGCTTCCCTAAGTTTAAGCGATTATGTTACGGTGAGCGACTCATGGCAGACTGTGGAGATACCGCTTTCCGACATATCAACCGAGGGCGTGGACCTGACCGAGATGACGGCCTTCCTCTTTTTACTCAACGACTCGACAAAAGAGGGCACTATATACGTAGATGATATGAAGGTCGTTCAGGACGACCCTTACAGTGAGCTTGTAATAGATAATTTTTCGGACGCGCAGGAACATACCAACAATCTCGGCTACTGGACCTCGGATAGCGAGTCATGCGCGCTCAGCGTTGACGAGGATTATGCCCATAAGCTTGTATGGGATGATAGCGGCGATTTCTGGTATGAGTCCGTTTATGACGGCTCCACGCCGGCAGACCTTTCAGGATACGACACACTCTCATTTAAAATAAAGATGGCCGGCCCGGACACGCTCCGCCTGATCGAAAGCTACGTCCCAACGGATACATTCGACGATAACTACAGCGCCAAGATATACGATACTGCGCTCGCCATATGCGCTCTCGTGGCGCGGGGTAATGCGGAAGACCTTGAGCGCGCCGAAAGCCTCGCCTACGCCTTAAAATTCTGCCAGGACAACGACCCGACGTTCACAGACGGAAGACTGCGCGACGCCTACTGGTCGACCGCGCTTGAAGATCCTGATACCGGCTACGCCTCTATAAAAGCGCCCGGCTCGGGGTGCGGCAACCTGGCATGGACGATCATCGCCTGGTTGCGCTTCTACAATACCGACCCAAATAACCACGCCGCTATCCTGACGGCGGCCGAAGACCTGGCGTCCTTCATAAAGTCTAACTACTTCGATTCAGCCAATGCCGGTTATCAGACCGGATACGGCGATTGGGAACCGACCCAGAACCTGTATACCTATAAATCTACCGAGATAAACGCCACCGTCTACGCGGCTTTCCTGGAATTATATGACGTTACTGATGACGGCTCCTATAAAACCGACGCGTTATGGGCCAAGCAGTTCGTTGACGAGGTCGCGTGGAACGGCACGGATAAGTTCTTCTGGGCAGGCACCCTCGATGACGGCGTCACTATAAACACACCCGGCTTATACCTCGACGCCAACACCATCTCCGTCCTGGCGCTTGGCGAGCTTTATCCGTATGCGGAATGCTTCGAGTGGATAGAGGATAATTACGCCCTCAGTTCCGACGGTTTTGCGGGTTATGACTGCAACACAGACCTCGATGGCATATGGTTCAAGGGGACGGCGCAGATGGCGGCATCTTACGACGCCATAGGGGAGACTGATGCCGCAGATAGTATAGACGACGAACTCCGCGCTGTTCAGGTCGAAAGTACAAATGCCGACGGCCAAGGGTTGATAGTCGCCTCACATGACGCGGTTACTTCGGGCTGGGGCTATCCTTATTACGCCTCACTTCATGTAGGCACTACAGCGTGGTTTGCCATGTCGGAGCAGGGCGTAAACCCGCTTTGGGGCACAGACCTGGACGCGGATGTTCCGCACACTCTCGGAAGGATCCGCGGCAATGTATCCCTTGAGGGAAGGAGCGATTATTCGGCGACGTATACATTCATAATATCCGATCCTAATGAGACCCAACCCATATCCGGATACAGCCCGGCAAACGACGAAGACCCGGATGCGGAAGGCGTGCAGATTACGCTTTCCGAAGATGGTTCATACAGCCTCTTCGACATACCCGCAGGTACCTACGACGTGTCGGTAAAGACGGATGAATACCTGCGCGAGACCGTCGAAGACGTCGTCATAGGCGATGGAGGAGACGTGAATGATAATGATTTCGGCCAGCTTGTAGCCGGGGACTGTAACGGCGACAACGCCGTCGATTCGCGCGATGCCGCCATCGTGAACTCCGCCATGGATACGGAGCCCGGAGACGAGGACTGGGATGAGCGCGGCGACGTAAACGGCGACGGCGTGGTAAACAGCACAGACCTCGGCCTCGTGAACGGCAACAATAACACGACCGGCGCGTTCGGCAAGGACTTCGAGGGGCCGGCAATAACCATAGACTTGCCGGCAAAGGGAAGTATCGCCGCCTATTCGCCCATCACCATTACAGTATCGGGCAAAATAGACGATGATACGGCCGACGTTACCGTGAACGGGACCTCCGCGAGCGTCTCAGAGGGCTTATATACTGCGACAGGCATAACCATAAGCTCCGCCTCGAATGTCATCACCGTAGAAGCCGACGATGGGGTTCATACCGCCACACAGCTTACGAGAACCGTGGCGTTCGATGCTACGCCGACACTCCTTATGCTGGACGACTTTGAGGATGACGAGAACCTGATAGGCGAGTGGTGGGACAAGCACGGCACCATCGTCTATG
>CAZYBX010000046.1:0-9621 GCA_964645565.1 uncultured Planctomycetia bacterium
CCGGTCCCGTATCCGCCGGTCAACCCCACGACCGTTATTTTTTTCTTTTTCACGCCCGCCATTACTTCCCTTCCGCCGCCAGCCAGTCAGGCCCCTCGCCTATATGCACCACTATAGGTATTTTCAATTTCAGGACGCCTTCCATCTCTTCTTTTATTATCGTTTTGAGCTCTTCCTTTTCTTCTTTGGGGGCTTCGAAGAGCAGCTCGTCATGCACCTGCAATATCATTTTACTCTTCAGCTTCTTCTCCTCCATGCGCCCGGCGACGCGCAGCATGGCTACCTTTATCAGGTCTGCGGCGGAGCCCTGTATAGGCGCGTTGATCGCGGCCCTTTCCGCGAATTGCCTGATATTGGCGTTAGGGCTGTTTATGTCGGGTAGATAACGCCGCCTGTTCAGGATTGTCGTGACGTAGCCCTTCTCCCGCGCGATCTCTATCTGCCCTTCGAGGTAGGTCTTTACATTTGGATAACGTTCGAAATAGTTTTCTATGAATCTTTCCGCTTCCGCGATATCTATTTCCAGGTCCCGCGCCAGGCCGTAGGGGCTCATACCGTAGATAATGCCGAAATTGACGGTCTTTGCCTGTGAGCGCATCTTTTTTGTGACATCTTTTTCGCTGACGCCGAATATGCGGGAAGCCGTATATGTGTGTATATCGCGGCCCTTCTTGAACGCGGTTATGAGGTTTTTTTCATCGGAAAAATGCGCCATGATCCTCAGCTCTATCTGCGAATAATCGGCCGATATCAGACAGCTTCCCTTCCCGCGCGGGATGAAGGCCTTTCTTATCTCCCTTCCGATCTCCGTCTTCACCGGGATATTCTGCAGGTTGGGGTTGCTGCTGGAGAGCCTGCCGGTCGCCGTAATAGTCTGGTTAAAGGAAGTATGCACCCTTCCCGTCTTTTCATTGATCAGGGCCGGAAGCGCGTCTATATAAGTGGACTTGAGCTTTGAAAGGGATCTGTGCTCCAGTATAAGTCCGATGATTGGGTCGTTTGGCATCAGTTTCCTGAGCACGCCCTCGTCCGTGGAGATGCCTGTCTTAGTCCGCTTTATTATGGGGAGCTTCAGCTTTTCGAACAGCACGTGCGCCAGTTGCTGGTGTGAATTGATATTGAATTCGCAGCCCGCCATCTCATATATATCCTCGGTGATCGCCTTGAGGCGCTTGGCGATCCTGGACGACATAGCAGCGAGAAATCCCGTATTTAAAGCCACCCCTGCCATCTCGATTTCCGCCAGCACCTTTATCAGGGGCATTTCCACGTCCCTGAACAATCCGTAGAGGTCCTTTTCCTTTAGCATTTTTTCAAAGATCATCACAAGCCTGTATGTCACGTCCGCGTCTTCGCACGAATATTTGCATACCCTTTCCACATCCACTTCTTCCATGCTTATCTGTTTTTTTCCGGACCCTATAAGGTCTGTGATGGGTATCATCTTGTAATTCAGATATTCCACTGCTATGTCGTCAAGGTTGTGGTTTAATTTCGAAGGGTTTAAAAGATAGGAAGCTACCATCGTATCGAAATAGATGCCTTTAAGTTCTACGCCGTGGTTCGAGAGTATGATGTATTCATATTTGATGTTCTGCCCCACCTTCCTTATCTTCGGGTCTTCGAGAACCGGCTTTAACCGGCCGAGAGCCCACTCCCTTTCTATGAGCTTATCGTTTCCACGGACCTGGAGCGGGCGGTTTTCTTTTTTAAATGCCGCATAGTACGCTTCCCCCTGCGCGAAAGAAAACGAGATCCCTATGGGCCTCGCGGTCATCGGATCCGGCCCGGTTGTCTCAAAATCAAGCGCCAGGATATCGGCCTTTTTTAATTCCTCAAGAAGTTTCTCGAACCCGTCTCTTTCTTCGATGAGGTGGTACATGGATTCGAGTTTGTCTTTCGGGGCGTATTCCTTTGTCAGGTTTTTGAACTCGAGCCGTTTGAATATCTCATACAGGGCTTCTGCATCCGGTGATTTTATCTTTAAGTCTTCCAGGCCGAATTCTATAGGCACATTATCGTCCAGGGTGGCCAGTTCTTTGCTCAGCTTAGCTTTATCCATGTGTTCTATGATCAGTTTTCTCTTTGCGTCCTGCCCGATCCTTTCCGGCTTCTGAAGCAGCTCATCGAGCGATCTGAATTCCTTCAATAGGGCTACGGCCGTTTTTTCTCCGAACCCGGGTACGCCCGTTATGTTATCAGAGGTATCGCCCATCAGCGCGATAAGGTCCGTGATCTTTTCCGGGCCGACTCCGTATCGCGCCCTTACCTTCTCCTCGTCATAGACAAGGCCTTCTTTGTGCGTCGAATATACCATTATATGGCGGCCTATGAGCTGGAGCGCGTCTTTATCGCCCGTGACGATATAGACATCCAGCCCCTCTCCCGCCAATCTCCTGGCGATCGTAGCCAGGATATCGTCCGCCTCATAACCCTCCTTCTCATATATCGGGATATTATATGCCTTGAGGACTGCCTTTATTACAGGCAGTTGAGAGACAAGCTCCTCCGGCATAGGCTTTCTATGGATCTTGTACTCCTCATACCGCTTGTGCCTGAACGTGGGCCCTTTTAAATCGAACGCCACTCCGAGATAATCCGGGTCTTCGTCCTTTATGATCTTTCTCAGCATCGCCACGAATCCGTAGACGGCGTTCGTAGGCTCGCCGCGCGAATTGGCAAGGCTCTTGATGGCGTAGAACGCCCTGTAGCAAAACGAATTCCCGTCTATTAAGAATAGCTTCATAGTTATACCCTGAAAATAGCTTGGTATAGTCTGGGTAATGTTGATCCTTCACGAGCGACTACAAAATTTAGCCTCGAAGCCTCGCCGCGGGGGGCTCGGCACTTCCTCGCGCATTTCGCGCTCGGTCGTTGTCCGGCGGCACTCATACATAGTTCCGGTACCCTCGCTTCGTGTAACGAAGCGAGGGTACGAGCCGACGCGGCAGCGTCGAGCAATCGACGCGCGACGAATAAGGAGCGCACTCTTGTCGATGGGCGCGAGCCGGTGAGCGCCCTTCGTTCCGTCCCCTCTTTTTGGCGAAGTGAGAGGCGTTAAAAATTTTGTTGGAGCGAGAGGAAGATTAACATTACCCGATCGCATAAAAGGTAAAACAAGAGCGGTATCAGCGCAAGACTTTATAGACATTGAAATGCCCTATCCTGCCGATGAGCTCGAAATGCTCAAGCCCCGGTTTTTTATCGCCCGCGCTCACCGTCCCGGCGTATCTCCTGCCGCCGTAATCGAAGTTAAATGTTTGAAAACCCTCGGGCAGGGCCTCGAGCTTAAAACCTATATCGTTTTCGTCGAACCCGGTCCGGCCCGTGATATAACTCCAGCTCGTCGGGCCCCTGGCCGTATAAGTCCCGGCCGGAAATACCATATAATCGACATCCCATTTCCCGCACAGTTCGAAGAGGGGCTCCTCGGAATCCTCGAACAGTGTCGATGCCCACTCCATGGTCTTATCCCTGATCTCTTTCGATTCGAGCTTGGCATGCAGGTTGATAGACCTTCCGGTGTATGCCAGTATTTCGGGAGAATAGCGCGGCGGCGCAAGCACCACGGCGTCTTCCTCCGTATTATTGCTTATCCAGTCCAGAAGATCGTTTATTTCGGCCGAATTGCCTACGGAGACATTCGCGTTGACGGCCCTGAAAAATTCAAAGGATATGACCATGAAAATGCATACCGCCGCAACCCTCCTTAAGACCTTTTTTCTGAACAGCACAAGCAAACCGCCGGTCCATATTGACAGCAGGAATATAAGAAATACCATCAACCTGTTGATGAACACGTAGGTGATCCCGAACATAAAAAGCAAATAAAGCAGCAGCAATGTGCCCGTATCCCGGCCGGATATCGTCTTCGTCTTGCGCAAACGCAAGGCCTCGGTGGCTGCGAGCGGGAGACCCAGCAGTAATGCCGGCCCGAAATATATCAAAGCGGCTTTTCCCCGGGGGGCGCTGTGCGCTACGTCCCAAAGCATCCTGCTGTCCGTAGAGATAAGGTTCGGGTCGGCGGGCTTTGAGCCGAGAAACCTCAATGAGTCTATGCCCAGGGCGTATACGTGATGATACACCCCTATGTCCCTGGATAAACACCTTAAACATGCGAATTGGATCAAAAACAAAGCGATCAAAATGCCCGACAAAAGGACCGCCGCTTTGATGCGCCTCTTTAAGTAAAATACCGGCAATATCGAATATCCCAGCAGCATAGGCGTCGATATGATAAAGCGGATTTCCCTTAAATAAGGGATCGTCAGGCCCGCGACGGCCGAGACCGCGGTCAATGTAAGATGCTGCCGCATGATATCCGCATCGCCGGAGAAGATCGCCTCATACGCAAGGAACAGGAATATGACGATAAGATAGAACTGCGTAAAGTGCCAGGATGCCAGCGCTACAAAGATCGACGCACCTGAAAGAAGCAGGTATAGGCGCCTTTGCCGGAAAGGTGACGATTTATCCATGTAAAGAACAAAAAACAGCAGGTGGCACAATATAAAGGGCAGCGTAAAGTTCTCGCGTAGAAATCCCAGGCCGATGGTCCTGTTGGCTGCCGCGGGTGTTATGGCATAAAAAATCGCGGCGGTCATTGCCGCGGCCCTGCTGCCGGTAACATACCTGGCGAGGAAATAGGCGATTATGGCCGGGATGACCCCGAATATCCTGACAAAATTCCTTACAAACCCCTCGAAATCCCGTCCGTTCAGGGCCCTGAAAAGATACCCTACGAAATATTCCATGAAGACCGAGGTCTTGGCGAATACGCGGATACCTTCGGGGTACTGCGCCTTGCAGGAGACCTCAGGGATCTTTTTTCCACCCGCTATAAGGCCCGCAAAATAGTAATGAAAGGCGTTTATATTCGTAAAGGGCGCCGGCGAAGCCGCCGCGCTCTGTTCATAGATGTTTAACCTGATAAGGAAACCACAAACGAGTATCAGGATCAAGGCAAACATCAAACCGATTTTGCTTATATTATCCATGGCGCCAAAACTTTGCTTAAGAGATTGTCGCTCAATAAGATGTGCACCTTGGCGGGCTTTTTTGCGGATCTTTGAATTGCTATTCCACCTGTATATGCAACATTATAGTGAATAGCGCCTTTCCTGTCAAGAGATTATTGTTCTTTTTTGAGTTTTACTGCCGTTCCGGTCCCATAGACATAACCTGCGTTGCTATAATAAGTTATGCCGATCACATAATCGGCGCCCATCTTATCGGCCTTTTTCCGGAGGGCGCTGTTTAAATGTTGAGGGTCAAGTTCATTGCTTCTGTAGCTGACGAGGCCGAGTATCTCATAGTCTCCGCCTATGTCCACTGTCGACAGAACGGCGCTCTTCTTTTTATCCCCGGCTGCCGCATCGGACAACAGGCAAAGAGAGGATACCAGAGTCAGAATAGCGGTCATGACTATGGATACCCCTTTCATGGCTTGCGTACCTCCTTTCCCTTTGTGTCAATGAGTCTCGCCGTCAAAAACACCACAAGATTTTTCTTCTCTCTGCTCTCGTATTTGTATTTGAAAAGGTTTCCCAGCAGGGGTACGTCTCCGAGGATCGGGATCTTTCTCTCGATCGTGTGGACGTCCTGGTCCTGTATCAGGCCGCCTATTATTATCGTCTCCCCGCTTCTCACCATTACCGACGTCTGGGCGGTGCGCGTGTCAATTATGGGCCAGCCCAGATTCGACGGGAACGCGTCGCTCTGCGTGATATCCACCTGCTCGCTTAATTTAGTCACCTCAGGATGGATATCTAACGTTATGATGTCGCTGCCCTCCATCACTACGGGGGTCACCTCGAGCAATATGCCGGTAAGTTCCTCGTCGATCTCGTACGTCTCCACAGGATATATATTTTTTGTGGTGACGTCCGCGGTGACCGTCTCAAGCTCCACCTCCGTCCGCGAGGCCGATGTCGCATAAGGGAAACTCCTGATGACCTGGATGTTGGCCATCTGTCCGGATATCGTCGTGATCCTCGGGGCATTGAGCAGGTTGACCTTTCCCTGCTGCTGGAGCGCTTTGAGATACGCGAGGAGCTGGGCTCCCGTCATGGTGGCCTTGCCCGCGAAAAAACCCAGGCCGGACATTTGCGCCGCCTCGGCGAAAGTAGCCGCTGCCGTCGCTGCGCCGGTCCCCATCATGCCGGCGTCGAAGTTTATTATAGGGTGCTCGTCCCTGAACATGTTCCAGTCGACGCCCATCTCATTGAGATCGGTGAACGTTATTTCTATGAATTTCGCCTCTATCTCCACCTGCCTGGGCCCTACGTCCCATTCGCGGATCAGCCTCAGGGCCAATTCCTGATTGGATGGCGTATCCGTGATGGTGAGCAGGCCCGATATCTCATCGAGTACGATCTTTCTTCCGTCCTGCGGAGGCAGGTTGGCCTCAAGATATTCCCTTACGGTGTATTTCAGGACATTATCCCCGTTTTCGGTCTGAGCGTCGAGGAAAGGCGGCGGCGTGAGGCATATGAGTGTAAAGATCAGAACGCCGGTTCTTATTGTCTTAATCATCTTGACCTCGCTATGTATAGGTCTATCTTTTTGCCTGATCGCCCTCGGCGGTGATCAGTGTGGCGGTCAGAAATATGACCAGGTTCTTCTTCGACCGGGATTTATAGTCGTACTTAAATAAGTTACCGACGAGAGGCAGGTCGCCCAGTATGGGGACCTTCTTTTTTGTGACGGTATCGTCATCGTGGACAAAGCCCCCCATGACCACGGTCTCGCCGCTCTGCACCATGACCGATGTCTGGGCCGTGCGCGTGTCGATCACGGGCCAGCCTAAAAGCGTCGGCACCGCCGCGCTGCCCGTAAAGGGATTATCCTCTTCCCCCACAAAAATAGGGCGCCGCGAAACAAGGTTGCTTACCTCCGGGTGTATCTCAAGCGTTATTACATCGCTTTCGCCCCCCACGTAAGGCGTCACCTCCAGCGTAATGCCGGTAACCCGCTCCTCTATGGTGTAATCAAACTGCCATATGGGGTGTTCCGCAGTCCCCGAATTCTCAAAGTCCACATCGCTTACGTAAGGTATGGTCTGCGTGACCTGGATATTCGCCATTTGCCCGGATAGCGTGGTGACTTTCGGAGACGAAAGGAGGTTTGCCCTTCCTTCGGAGGCAAGCGCCCGCAGATACGCGGTCAAAAATTTTCCGCTCTCGTATTGGGATAGTATCAGGCCGAGTCCGAAGTTGGTGATCGGGAAAGTGTTTGACTCATCGTTATCCCATTGGACGCCCTTATAGTCGTCGCTGAATATATAATCGTGCGGGTCGTCGATCTGAGGCGTGTTCAGGGCTGTATCTGCCGTGACATTGCCTAAAGTGATATCGCCGTGCTTGTACCAATACCATTCGATCCCGAGTTCATCAAGATCGTCGAATTCGATCTCGACGAACTTCGCCTCTATCATCACCTGCCTCGGCCCTACGTCAAATTGCTCTATCAGCTTTCTTATGAGCCTTTGGTTCGATGGGGTGTCTGTCACGGTCAATATGCCCGTGATATCGTTGTATGTTATGTTCCTGCCGTCCTGCGGAGGAAGGGCGCTGTTCAGATACTCCTCCACGGACAGGGTGTATTCGGGCCGGATATCATCCTGAGCGTATAAAGCGCCGAAAAAAGATAGGAAAACCGTTATTACGATCAAAAAACCGCAGGATTTCGATCTCATACCTTACTCCGCTTGGCTTGATTTGGTTTCGAATTCTTTAAGCTCTACCTTACGTATCCTTCTGACGCCGTACTTCAATCGATATGTCCTCGTTACAAGGTTTTCCTTTTCCAATTTTGCCGGAGTGGATATCCATATATAATTCGGCTCCACCCTGTAGCTGAGTTCCGTCGCCCTCAGCGCTATGTTCAGCACCTCCAGCAGCGGAAGAGGGTTCACGGTGCCGAACGTGATACTCAGAGGCTGGGATCCCGCGGCCTGCGCAAGCGCGCCTTCGTCTATGACGATCGTGACGCCGGTTATCTCCATAAGCTGTCTTATCACGTCTCTGATGTCCGCCTCCGTGAGGTTTATGGCAGGCACCATCTTCTTGCCGAGGCTCCTTAAAAGCTCCCGCCGCGCCTGCTCCTCGGCTTCTTCCTCGGGCGATACTATTTCTTCGATCTCGACGGGTTTTCTTTCCTCCTTTTTCGGAGGAAGATAGGATTGTTCCACCTCGAGCATTGCCAGTTTTTCCTGCGTCTCCTTGTCTCTAGCGGCTACATCGGCCTGCATCTCGATGTCTCCCTGCTCTACCCTCGCCTCTTCCAGGCGCAGGCGCCTGCGCGCTCTTTTTATCCAGTCCAATATCTCGTCATTCGAGTAATCCAGCACAAGCGCATCTTGAAAGTCTTCGAGGGCGCCTTCGTAGTCCTTCTTATTATATTTGACCTTTCCGCTGCGCATCAGCTTTTTAGCCATGGCGTCGGGCGATTCCATCCTCTTCTTGTCCCTCACTTTTTCCCTGATGAGCTTGATATGACTTTTGGCGCCTTTGTGGTCGGGGTCCACCTCAAGTATCCGGGAAAACTGGTCGATCGCCGCCTCATAGTCACCTTCCTTAAAAAGACGCTTGCCCTCCTCGTAGAAATACTCGACCAGGGTCTTCTCTTTTTCCTTCTCGACCTGTTTCTCGAGCACCATAAAGTCCGCTATCTCGCCTGCGTCTTCCGCGGAATGGGCCCGGGGGCCGCGGGCTCCCGCCGCCAATAGCGAGGCTAAAAGGCAGATGACCGATAACCGCAATGAATAGATTATTTTTTTCATATGACCTCTCCGTGGACCTATTATTTTTTTTCCAGCATTATCTCCTTGCCGTCTTTCTGGATTATAACGTGATCTCTTGAAATATCGGTCACCTCGTATTGACCGATCCGGTCGGAAACTTTGACGCTGTATGTCTTTTTCGATATGTCATCGTATAAAACAGCCTGCAATTCATCCGTCAAGACGGGCGTATTCAATTTGAATTCTATTTTCCTTCCGTCGGAGTAAGCAGCCGTTAATCTATCTTTTGTTATGCTCTCGACGGTATAATCACTCAGGACGGACCCAGGATTTACGAATCTTGTCGCTTTATGCCAGCTGACCTGGCCTATTATCCTGTCGGGAAGCTCTATGAATCCTTTATAGACCAAAGGAAGCGGTATGTTTCCCACGGACATTACGGCGAACTCGTGATCGGCCCGGACCGTTTCCTCAAGCTTAGGCTCGATTCTGTGCTCCGAAAAAGGGTCCCGGGATATTTTTACGGTATATTCTTCGACCGCCTCGGGGTATTTCACCGCTCCGAATGACGATTCGTATCCGGCGATATCGGCCTGTTCTATAGGAAAACCCTCTACGGCCTTAGTGGCTTCCATTATCTTCCTTTTTACGTAATCGCGCGGGCCGAGGACAGCCTTCAGCACGATCAATACGATGATGATAGCGCACCATGCGAGCAGAAGCACCTTGAAGACAAATTTCTCTATGTCCTGGCTGGGTATAAACTCGGCTACGCTTTTTATCTTCTCCGATATATTTTTCGCCTGCATGGTATATTAGTTCAGTATGATCGTCTTTATGGCCAGATTGAAGTTAGTCAGGCTGAGCTAAAATTATTT
>CAZYBX010000047.1:0-9522 GCA_964645565.1 uncultured Planctomycetia bacterium
CTTCATATCGGCCTCCTTCTATCTATATCTTATTCACGGCCCGTCTCACCTGCACAAATAGAAAAACGGGCAGTACCTGCATGCCCTTTCGTTTTCGCGGTCGGCCACAAACGGCACCCCTGGATCCAGTACCTCATGCAAAATATAATCGAGGGCTTTCATGCAGACCTCCATGGTCCTTTCCAGGTTTATCTTGCCTTCATCCAGATAAGTCAGCTTCAGGTTCCGCAGGTTATAGAGCGCGGCGTTCAGATCCTCATCCGCGAACTTCCTCTTTTCAAAGTGATAATATAACGGCAATTGAAACGACCTTATCCTGTCTCTTATCGATCCCCTGTCAAAGGAGATCTTCTCCAGGGCCTCGGTCCGCTGCGGCTTGAGCGTATCCGCTCCCGTCTTGTAATCAAGTATCAGCACGGATCCGTCTTGCAGCCTGTCGATTCTATCCACTATATATTTAAAGCTAAACCTGTCTCCCGAAAGCTCCACCTCCGCTGTCAGCGGCTCCTCAAGAGAGATCACCTCTTTCACGTCTCTCCCCTCGCCGTCTCTTTCCGCGTCGAGAAAGCGCTCGAGCCTGAACCTCATGACGTCCTTCAAAAGAAACGAGTCCGAGCGCATCCTTTTGCCGAAGCCGTCCTCGAACCTTTTATCGAACTCCCCGAAGAACGACTCGCGGAATCTCTTATCTATTTCCGGCTTCTTCCCGACGAATTTACGAAAAGCGTCCTTAAGCAGCTCGTGTATAAACGTGCCTATCTCCTTTCCCTGCGGGTCCTCCGGGAACTCCTCCTTCTCCTCCAGCCCCAGTATGTATTTATAATAAAATTGCAGAGGGCAGTTTACGTACGTATCCACGCTTGACGCCGAATATCTGAATTCTCTCAGCATGCCTGTCATCGCGTCCGTCTTTTTCATCTCTGTCTTGGAAGGCAGGACGTTCACGGAGAATTTCGCATGCGGGACAGAGATCGGATCCAGGGTATTCTTCTCCTTCTGGAGCCGCCAGATTATCTCTTCGACAAACCTGCTCTTCTCTTTTTCGGGATTTTCCTGATATACAAGATGGACGCTCTTTGCCGCGGCGATCAGCCTCTTGAATTGATAGCGCTGTATCTCTTCCTCGTTCTCCATTATATTCAACCCGAGGCCCAGACTCACGTCATGCGGTATAAGCGGCTCCTTTACGCGGAGCCTCGGCAGCATAGACTCATTCGCGTCCATGATGATCACGTTATCGAAATTGAGCGAACGCGTCTCAAAAGCCCCGAGGATCTGCAGCCCCTTAAGCGGAGAGCCTGTGAACGGCGCCGCATCGTTTTCGACCATGTTCTGGAATATCTTGAAGATATCCTCTCCGGCGAATTCCTCGCCCGAAAACGGGGCGCTCCGCAACTCGTCCCTTACCGCATACATCCTTTCCGCGATCTTCAGGTTCAATCCGTAATCTCCCATAAGACTCTTGTTTACGAGCGTATCCAAAAGATTACCGAGCGCTTCGGCAAAACCGCGGAAGTCTTTCACCCCCTCCCACGGCAAAAACAGAAGAGAATGAAGTTCCTTCAGGACCTTCCTCAATTCAGCCGGTTTGGCTTCGATGCCCATCCGGCTTAGCGTCCTCGAGGCCAGCTCAAAGAGCGCGGTATCCTCCTCTATATCCTTCAATCCGACGAAAAGCCGGCCGCTGAGAGGCGTATTTTCGATGCCCAGGATCGCTTCCTCCACCTTATGGACAAGCACCCTTGTGGCGCCGTAATCATCGAGTATCCTGAGATTCTTCACGGGCGGCTGGCTCAGGCAGCCGATGTAATCCTTTGCGTAATACTCCTTTTCCTTTCTGGTCTTTTGAGCCTGTACTATGAACTCAAACAGCGAATAAAGAGAGCTCCTCCTCAGGGGATATCCCAGCGAGACGTTAAAATCGCTCAAGTAAGACGCGATCTCGGATACAAGCGGTATCATATTTCCGGGATCCGGAAGCACGATCACGGAAGAGTCGAGCTTTTTTGTGCCCTTCAATATCTCCCTTACGATACAGACTTCGGAATGCCCGTCAAAGGCCGAATAAAGCCGCAGGTCCCGGCCGCCTTTCGCAGAACCCGTTTCCGCGGGCTTGATCGCGCACGAAAACTCCCGTGCGGCTTCCCTTAAAACCGGCCATTCGTCCTCGCTGCCCTGAAAAAAGAATTCCGCCTTACCCGCTTCCAGGAGCCGCCTGGCGATCAGCCGTTCCGTCTTCTGCATATAGAAGAAGCCGCAGAAAAAGACCTTATCGAATTCATCAAAACCGACCTCACCGGCAGCGCGCGACGCTTTTAGATACGCGTACCCTTTTGAAAACGAATTCTTTTTCTCGAGCGCATCATGGTACGCCTCGCGAAGCGCTATTATATGCGATAACGATGCGTTTATATTTTCCGGGATCTCGTAGCCGATCGACGCGCTCGCCTCTACGTCCCTCAAAGCATCCGAAGGGATGTCTTCTATGTCGAGAGAATCGATGAACTTCGCTATTTCCCGCGCCCAGGGCAGGAATTGAGAAAATCTTTCCCTTCCCCTCAGTATGGAAGGAGCGATCTTGCCCGCGAGCCTATATATCGCGTAAGACGACTCCATGGCCGATATTCTCGAAAAAGGCCTCTTTTTCGACAGGGTGTAGTCCACGAATTCGTCTATTGAGAAAAATCTGGGAGGGAAAAAAGCCGCCCTGGTCTTCTTGGAAAGTCTTTTCTTAAGGAATAATGACGGCCTTTTGCCTTCGAAGACGAACGCCGCGCGATCAAGGCCGGCGCCTTTCTGTAGATAATTCACGGCTATATAGTCGGCCAGGCGGTCGATAAAATCCTCATCCATTCGATAGGTGACCGCGTTATTCATGTATCTCCTCCAGCGAAAGCGTGTCAAGGTAGATCAAAAAGCCTTTTATCTCCGGCCCCGGATACAGCTCCCGCACGATCTTCATATATTCGGCCATCTGAGCCTTCTGCCTTTCGGATTCGTCGCGAGCGCTCTTATAATCCACGATCGAGACCGCTCCCGGCATCACGATCAGCCTGTCTATCCTTTTGGTGTCGCCGGATGAGTCGACGACCTCCCTCTCCTGAAACACGCTCCCGCCTTTTACATAGAAGAAAGGCTCGAGATCCTTATTCTCCACCAATCTGCGGACCATAGACATATATCCGCCCATGTCTTCGGCGTAAGGGTACCGCGAGCGCGCTCTCTCCTCGGCGGCCTTAAGACACATATCTCTGTCCTCTACGGCCAGATTTCCGATGAAGGAAAGTATATAATGCAGGATCTCACCTTTAAGCAGGCTTCCCCTGTTTATCAACTCGGAGGGGGTGATGAATTCATCCTTCAGGACTCCTATCCAGTCGGAATATCTTGAGCATGGCAGGGCCATGGGCGGCTTTTCATCCCTCTCGGCCCCGCCGGATGCCGTCCTTTCGCCGCGCTTATGGACCTCGTACGGGATCAGCGCGCGGGCGATATTATTCCTGCCCGGTGTCTTCGGAATAAAGAGGTACATCTCATGTTTCGCCCTCGTCATAGCGACATAAAGGCCGTTCAGCTCGTCGATCAAAGACCTTATGTACTCGTCCTTGTATTCAGCCGCAAGTTCCGCGGAATACAAGCCGTACTTCTTCTTGAGTTGAATAAGCCGCAGAGTCCCGTCTTCGGACTGCCTTACCACATAAGGCCTTCTATAGCCCGCCCCGCCGGAGCCTACCGTCACCTCAAGTTCAAGAAACGGCACGACCACCACGGGAAACTCGAGGCCTTTGGCCTTATGTATCGTGGTGACGGTCACCGAATCCGTATGCGAGACCCTTACGAACAGGTCCTTCTCCCCCATCTCGTCGAAATGCTCGAGAAACCCGGAGATGCTCGGATAGTCCTCTTCCTTCTCCTTGATCAGCTCAAGCAGCCTCATGAAAAACCCCTGGTACCCGGGGAAATTTTCCATCACCTTAAACCTGCCTAATATCGTGGTCAGCAGTTCATAGAGCGGTATATATCCGACGTTTTTGAAGAGGTTTTCCATCAACTCGCGCCAGGCCTCCGGATGGGCCTTTCTGAACTCGGTATAAAGATATATACCCTTTTCCCTCTTCCCCCGGACGCGCAGTCTGAAGAGAAAATCGCGCACGGCATCGGGGGGCACCCCCGAGACCTTTTTGAATATCTCGCCGGTTATGAATGAAGCGAACGATAGATTATCGATGGGAGACTCAAGAAATTTGAGCAATGATATAAGCTCCTTTATAAGCGGGTGCTCCCTGATATTCAGCGTCTTCTCGGATTCAACGGGAATGTCCTCCTCTATCAGCCACGACGAAAACAGTTTGACGTCCTTATTCTCCCTCACCAGGACCGCAATGTCCCCGTATGAAAACCTCTCCTTCAGCTCCCCGACAAGCGATATGACCCTTTCGCGCATGAACGCATCCCTTGCGTCCGTATTAGAGACGTCAAAGGATTCTACGCTTACATAACCGCCCGTATTGCCCTTCTTCCATTCCTGCCTGGAATCGCTGAAGACATTCTGCACCTTCGCGATATCGCTTTCCGAGAGACCCAGCGGCTCCTTCTGCGACGCGTCGCTATCCTTCATGAACCGCTCGAGGTTATCCGCGGAAAATACATCGTTATTGAACTCCACTATCTCCCGCCGGCTGCGGTAATTTTTAGAGAGGACCTTCTGAGTCGGATTAAAATCCTTGAAGGTCCCCTGCACCGAATCAAAGAGCGAGACATCGCCGCCCCTGAATCTGAAGATAGCCTGCTTTTTATCGCCCACATAAAAAAGCGAGCCGCCCGAAGAAAGGGCCTCTTCCACCATGGGGAATATATTCTTCCACTGCAGGCGGCTCGTATCCTGGAACTCGTCGATCAGGTAATGGCGAAAGCGGGTCGCGAGTCTGTAGTATAGCTCGGGCACCGTGATGCCCCTTTCGCCTATAAGTCCGCGCGCATGGGTATTCAGCTCCTGCAGGAATATGACGTCCTCCGCCCCCGCGATCTTCCTGAATTCAGCCGAGGCAAGGTTGAATATCTGGATATAAGGCTTAAAAAGGGCGAACGATTCCCACAAGCAGAGCTCTCCGAGGCCCTCGCGAAGCTTATTCCAGGCCCTGGCGATCTTTGAAGTTTTTTTTGCGCCCTTATTTAACGGAAATTCTTGATGAGAAAAATAAGCGGAGAGAGCGTCTATATCGAATGCCTTTTCGTTTTTTTCAAGAAAGGAGTCGAGGCTGGTGATAAACCGTCTGTTAGTCCCTTCAGGCGCGTCATCCCGGATCTTCCCCATAAGGGCGATTATCTCTTTTTTCTTTTTCAATATATCTTTGGCGGCGAGCGGCGGGTTCGTAAAGGCCCCGCCGTATGTATTGGTGTAATTATATAGGCTCTCGATCAGGCTAAGGATATCCTGCTTAAAGAACCAGCCCTCCTTATTCTCTATGAATAAGTAATATTTGAGAAAATCCTTAAAAACGGCGGATACGCCCTTATCCGTCCCGGCCCTGTCTATAAGCCTGTCGAGCGAGTATTCCAGATAGGCGCGGTATTCCTCCTTTATGCGGAAATTAGAGGCGAAGCCCAGGTGGAACGCGCATCCGGAGAGGAGCGTATTGATAAAGCTGTCGATCGTCTGCACCTGGAAATAGTTATAATGACCTATTATGTCCTCCATCACCTTAAAGGCCGTCTTCTGCGCGGCCCCGAAATCGACGGCTATGGAGGAAGATATGTCTTCTCTTTCGCGGGTATCGGAAAAGGCGTCAAGGGCGACCTTTTTAAGGAATTCGAGTATCCGCTGTTTCATCTCGACGGTGGCTTTATTGGTGAATGTCACGGCGAGGATGGATTTTAGCGGCGCGTCTTCCGTCTTATTGTGGGGATAAGTGACAAGCTGGACATAACGCTTTGCCAGCGCGTATGTCTTCCCCGAGCCGGCCGAAGCTTCGACTACATCCACTGATGGGAACCGGATGGGCGTAACTTTCTTTGGCGTTATTTTGGCAGCTATTCTTATCATATACTATATTTAATACATGTTCTTCATGACTTTCTGTGCATTATTATACACTCCAAATAAAAAAGGGGCAAGGAATAATCCTTGCCCCTTGGGAGTGGTGGCTGTCACCACTACTATATGCTGTCGTCTTCGAGCCGCGCCTTCGCCATCCAGATCGAGCGGTGCAGCCCGATCGGGATGCCAAGCTTTATCTTCCAGGCAATTTCCGCCATGCGTTCGGCTATATGCTGCACGACCTCGGGGACCGGCCCGCCCCCGACCTTCTCGGAGCGGACGCAGAGTTCGGGCTGGTCGTTCACATAGTCGATCGCGACAAAGCGTCTTTCCTTTTCGGATTTAGTGATCGCGATCTCGCACGAGAAGAATTCCATATTCGTAAGTCTCGCGATCTCCGAGGTTATCCTGGCCAGCTGAAGCAGCCTGAAATTATGCATCTCTCTAAGGGTGATATAATAATACATCCCCGTCTGTGTATCCCACCAGCAGGGTATGATCTCGCCGAATATGAAATAGACCCTGAACCACGCCTGCCGCCCCGCCAATATGACCGGTTCTATCTTCTCCTGCAATAAAAAATCGTCGCCCCTGTTGAAATGGCGCGCCTTGGCTATTTCAGCAAGCGAGCCATCCGCGTTCTTGATGACTCCCTTCTGCCCGAAGCCCGATGCCGGCTTGATAATAAAAGACGGCTTCAACTGCCTCAGTTCTTCCTTTGTCAGCTTAAAATCATCCGGCTCCCAGTTGCGTACGACTACCGTATAAGGGACCGGGATATTTCCCTTCACCAGGTCGTAATGGGTAACGGCTTTGTTCGCCGCCTGCCGGGCGTCATCCGGATCGCAAACGACATAACTTCCGGTATCCTTAGCCGCATAGCTGAGCCTCGCGAATACGTTCTTCTTATCGTCATAATCAGCTTCATTGTCCAGGAGAAACCCCAACCGCAATTTCCCGCGCTCGAGCTCCTCGGAAACCTTATAAGCGTTGTGATGCGTAATGAGAAGGAACGACATCTGTCTCAGGCCGCATTCCTTCTTAAGCCATTTTACGAACCGTTCCCCGCTTCCGCTGCCCCAGGCAAGCGCAAAATCATACTGTTTCATAGTTCGCATCCTGCTTGCCGGCCTTTAGGCCGGATTCCGTCATCCCGTAGCGGGCTAACGAATGCTGCATTATCGCGGCCACCAGGTTCTCGAACGAGATGCCCTGTTTTTTAGCCATTATGACCAGATCCGCGTATTCGGGCGAAAGTCCGGGCAGTGGATTGATCTCTAACATATATATATCACCTGCGCCGGATATCCTGAAGTCTATTCTCGCGATGTCCCTGCAGCCGAATTCCTTGAACGCCGAAAGCGCGTAGTGCCTGATATGCCTGTCAAGCGCCTCGCCTGTATCGGGCGGAGACTCGTAATCCACGAGGTTCTTCCAGTCCCTTTTGACCTCCAGCGAATAGAACATGTCTTCGCCGGGAGATTTCTTGTTTATAATCTCCATAAGGCCTATCACGCGCGGCGGATCGTTGCCTATTACGCCGGCGGTGATCTCCCGCCCTTTGATGTACTGTTCCACTAAAGCCGGCTGGCCGGGATATTTCTTCAAAAGCGATGCCACACTCTCCTCCAGCTCCATCCTGTTATAGACCCTTGAGGAATTGTAGATGCCTTTGCTCGACCCCTCCCACGCAGGTTTAGAGATAAGCGGGTACTCCATATATTTCTCTATATTGCGCAGATCGCTGAGGTCTCTTACCACCTTATACGGCGGGACAAGTATGCCCGCCTGCATCGCGATTTTCTTCGTCATGATCTTGTCCAGCGTCAATCCCATCGTCAGCGGATCCGAACCCGAATACGGCACGTCCAGCATCTCTAAAATAGACGGGACGTGAGACTCCCGGTTCCTACCGCTGTATCCCTCGGCGATGTTGAAGACAAAACCGACGTTCTCGGCTTTTATCCTCTCTACCATATCGATATTGCAGCCCAGCCTGACCGGCTCATGGCCTGCCCGACTCAATACATCGCAGAGCGCGTCGATAGTGCCCCTTGTGTCAAACTCCTCGATGAATTCATCGTCGAGAAGCGCCCCCGGCGATAATTCATCTTTCAAGTTATACGTTATACCTATCTTCATATTCACCTAACGCGTGGGGTTATAGTACCTGAATACCTCGTCTTTGTATCCCTTCAAAAAGACATAATCCTTCTCTTTTCCGGCGAAATTGTCCGGCTGCAGCGGCACCTTTCCCTGGCCTTCCGGCCCGTCCACCACAAAGTTCGGCACGCAGAGACCGGATGTGTGCCCCCTCATGCCTTTGATGATCTCAAGCCCTTTATCGATGGATGTCCTGAAATGAGCCGTGCCGCTTACGGGATCGCATTGAAAAAGGTAATAGGGCCGGACGCCGATCTTCAACAGGCCCTGGCAGAGCGCGGTCATGACGCGGACGTCATCATTTATGCCCCGCAGTAATACGGCCTGGTTGTTCATCGGTATGCCGGCGCATATTATCCGGTCGCACGCGGCGCCGGATTCCGGCGTTATCTCCTTCGGATGGTTAAAATGCGTGTTCACCCAGAGAGGACGGTAGCGCTTTAGGACAGAGACAAGCTCCTCATCTATCCTTTGCGGCAACACTACAGGACAGCGCGTCCCGATCCTGATGATCTCTACGTGCGGAATCCTGCGCAGGCCCTTTAATATCGACTCAAGCTTCCCGGTACCTAAAATAAGCGGGTCGCCCCCCGACAGGATGACATCCCTCACCTTTTCATGGTCCGAGATATATTGATATATCCTCTCCAGTTCATCCGGCTTCCGCATCCACCTTCTGCCGCACCATTCCCTCTTTCGTGTGCAGTGCCTGCAGTAGACAGGGCACATATTGGTAACGGTCAATAGTACCCTGTCCGGATAGCGGTGTACCAGACCGGGCAATACGGAATCCTTCTCTTCTCCCAGTGGGTCTTCCTCGACTTCAAAATAGAGTTTTTCCTCTTCAGGCGAGGGAACGCACTGCATACTGATCGGGTCATTAGGGTCGTTCCGGTCTATCAGGGAGAGGTAATAAGGTGTGACGGAAAAAGGGTATTTTCTAGTGACTCTTTTTAGGTCTTCAAACTCCTTTTCGGTTAATTTCAATATTCTTCTAAGATCTTCCGGCCGCGATACCGCATATCTGATCTGCCATCTCCAGTCTTCCCATAACGGGCTATTGCCTGGAGGCTCCGAGTTTTCTAACAATAACTCTTGGGTTTGTCTGCTCATCTTTTATGTCATTTCTCCTTTCATATTTAAAAGTCCCCTTCATCGTGTGCTTAACTGCGAGATCTAATTAGAAACGCTAAGTTTATCAAGCTTTTTATAATCCTTAACATTAGTGAGGTTGGACTGGTTTATGCCTGGGATCCGGGAAAGCTCCGTGACGTTTAACTCCCTCTGTATTACTATATGATTATATGTTCATATACACCAGA
>CAZYBX010000048.1:0-9495 GCA_964645565.1 uncultured Planctomycetia bacterium
CTTAAAAAAAAGCATAAGCGAGATCGTCGATGGCCGTCAGATGAAGATCATACGGAGCCCGAAAGAGGCGCAGAGAGAGATCGATTCGATAAAACGAAAAGGCATGCGGGTGGGGTTCGTGCCCACGATGGGTTTTCTACATGAGGGGCACTTGAGCCTTATAAGGAAAGCCCGGCGGGAAAACGATGCCGTGGTCTTAAGCGTATTCGTAAACCCTACCCAGTTTTCCCCGGTTGAAGACTTCAAAAGATATCCCCGCGATTTTGCAAGGGACAGGAAATACGCAAAGCGGGAAGGCGTAGATATAGTGTTTTATCCGAGAACGGAAGATGTCTATTCGCAGGACCATTCCACATACGTCGAGGTATCGGGTCTTTCCGAAAATCTATGCGGAAGGTTCAGGCCGGGCCACTTCAGGGGCGTAGCCACTATCGTTACGAAGCTTTTCAATATTATCCCCGCGGATAACGCCTATTTCGGACAGAAAGACGCGCAGCAGGCCCTCATCATAAGAAGAATGGCTCGCGACCTCAATATGCCTGTCGATATAAGGATATTACCGACGGTCCGCGAGCGAGACGGCCTTGCCATGAGCTCCAGGAATAAATACCTAAACCCAAAACAGCGTCGTGAGGCCTCTGTGCTTTATAAATCGCTTCTCGCCGGAAAGCGCCTGATAGAACACGGAGAAAAGAGACCCGCCGATGTCGTCAGGCGGATGAGGAAGATGATCGAGGCGGAGAGTTCCGGGAAGGTGCAATATATATCCGCAGTCGATACGAAAGGTCTTAAAGACGTAAAGACCTTGAAGGGCCGGCTGATGATAGCGGCAGCCGTTTATTTCGGCAGGACACGTCTGATCGATAACATAATCGTAAACAAAAGGCGATAAAATGGTTTACAATGAAGAGTCGGACAGGAAATATGGCGAGAATCTAAAGAAAAGGATCGCGGAACTTAAGCGTGAGCGCGGAGCCGTGATCATAGTGCATAACTATCAGAGGGACGAGATCCAGGAGATCGCCGATATAAGCGGTGATTCGCTCGCGCTGAGCAGGGCCGCCGTGAACGCCGACGCCAAAGTGATCGTCTTCTGCGGCGTCCAGTTTATGGCGGAGAGCGCTTCTATATTAAACCCGGACAAGCTGGTCCTTCTTCCGGTAAAAGAGGCAGGCTGTCCCATGGCCGACATGATCAATAAGGAAAAACTGCACGCCATGCGGTTGAAATACCCCGACGCTGCCGTCGTATGCTACGTGAATTCATCCGCCGAGGTAAAAGCGGAAAGCGATATCGCGTGCACATCGTCGAACGCCATCGATGTTGTAAAGTCGTTGGACAACAAGCGGGTCATCTTTGTTCCCGACAAGAATCTGGGACGGTACGTGCAGGCAAATGTGCCGGATAAAGAGATAATTTTGTGGAAGGGCTTCTGCCCGACTCACATAAGAGTGCAGGAGGAAGAGGTGTTAAAGGCAAAAGAAGAACACCCGGACGCGGAATTTGTGGCCCACCCGGAATGCAACCCCGGCGTGTTGAAATTGGCCGACCATATATGCAGCACCGGCGGGATGTTCAAATTCGTCAAGTCATCCTCGGCGAAAGAGTTCATCATCGGCACGGAGATGGGCATGCTTTACAGGCTGAGGAAGGATAACCCCGGAAAGAAGTTTTACATGCCGACGGAGCATCTTATTTGTCCGAGCATGAAATTGACGACACTTGGATGGGTGGCGCATTCGCTGGAGATGCTCGTGCATGAGGTGAAGGTGCCGGAAGACATAGCGAAAAAGGCCAGGGTCACTTTGAAGCGGATGCTCGAAGTAACGGGCGAAAAAAGCGGCGCGGCATTGAGCGGGTATTGATATGAATAAAATCAAGGCAGGGATCGTAGGGTGCGGATCGATAGGTAAAGTCATCGCCGAGGCTATCGTAAATAAGTTCAGCGACACCGTGGAACTGATAGGGGTGTGCGACATCGACGAGAAAAAGGCGCGCGAATTTTTGGAGGGATTGACGGTCCAGGCAAAAAATCTCAGTAAGAGCGAGATAATATTGGGTTCGGATCTTGTGATCGAGGCAGCCTCGGCCAAAGTGTCTTATGAAGTGGCGAAAGAGGCGCTTGAGGCGGGCAAGGACGTGATAGTGATGTCGACGGGCGGGCTGCTCGGCAAGCCGGACCTCTCGGAGATCGCCAAAGCCGCCGGCGCGAGGATATATCTGCCCAGCGGGGCCGTCTGCGGGCTCGACGGAGCAAAGAGCGCGATGATGGCGAACGTGGAAGAGGTGACGCTTACCACAAGGAAGCCGCCCAAGGGGCTGGAGGGCGCGCCTTATGTCGTTTACAGTCGGATAGACCTTAATTCCTTAAAGGGGGAGACGGTAATATTCGACGGCACCGCCGAAGAAGCGGTCAGGGGGTTCCCGAAAAACGTCAATGTCTCGGCCACACTCAGCTTGTGTACTTTAGGCGCGGCGAAGACAAGGGTGAGGATAATCACTTCACCGGATTTTAAGACGAATTCTCATGAGATCGAGATAAAAGGCGATTTCGGGACTCTGAGAGCAGTTACCGAAAACGTGCCTATGCCGGGAAACCCCAAGACGAGTTATCTCGCGGCGCTCTCGGCGATCGCGACATTGAAGAACATAGTAAGCAGCAAAATCGTTGGTAACTGATAGCAGGAAATCTATCATGAAGGGGGGTGAATTAGATGGCGACAAAAGTAGTAAAATGCAGGATAAAGAGGCAGAAGGGATACCTGTACTTTATCGACAAGAGAGGCGATGTCTCCATGGCCAAGATGGCTCGCGGTAAGAAAAAGGGAGGCAGCCCCAAGAAGGTAGTGAAATGTTCGATAAAGAAGAAGTCTGGTTATCTCTATTTCGTGGACAAGCAGGGTGACGTCTCTATGGCGAAGATGGTCAGAGGCGGCAAGAAAAAGAGAAGAAAGAGATAATAAGCGGTCGAAAAATAGGGACAGCGGCTATAAAGCCGCTGTCCCTATTTGCGTTGCGAGAAAAAGCGGAGTGTCTGGTGGGGACACTCACCTTCGGTGAGTGTCCCCGGGCGCAAAACGATGGAAAAAGAATATATATTCATAAAAGGAGCGAGGGAGCATAACCTCAAAAACATCGACGTGAAGATACCGCGCAATAAGCTCGTCGTGGTGACGGGTCTGAGCGGGTCCGGCAAGTCGTCTCTCGCCTTTGATACATTATACGCGGAGGGCCAGAGGCGGTACGTGGAGAGCCTGTCCAGCTACGCCAGGCAGTTTTTAGAGCAGCTCCAGAAGCCGGACATGGAATACATAGAAGGACTCTCGCCCGCCATAAGCATCGAGCAGAGGTCGGCCGGCTCGAATCCGCGCTCCACGGTAGGGACAGCGACGGAGATATACGATTACCTGAGGCTGCTTTTCGCCAGGATCGGGGCGCCGCACTGCTACAGTTGCGGCAGGGAAATAGCGCGGCAGAACGCGCAGGAGATAGTAGAGAGGATACTGGACGCGAAAAAAGGGGAGGATATCGTGATACTCTCTCCGATTATCCGCGGCAGGAAAGGCGAGCATAGGGACGTCTTCGACCATATCCGGAAAGAAGGTTTTGTCCGCGCGCGCGTGGACGGCAGGATACTGAGCCTTGACAACCCGGTGCGCCTGAATAAAAAACTCAAACATTCCGTGGAAGCGGTGGTGGACAGGCTTAACGTCAAAGCGCCGTCGAAAAAGCGCCTGGCGGATTCGGTCGAGACCGCGCTTAAGACCGGCGGGGGCACTCTTGTGATCTCCGACGGGAAAAATACGAAGGCCGACATCTTCTTCAGCGAGCTTTATGCCTGCGTCGAATGCGGGATAAGCTACGAGGAACTCGCGCCCAGGATGTTCTCCTTCAACTCGCCGTACGGGGCGTGCTCGGCATGCAGCGGATTAGGCAACAAGATGAAGATAGACCCGGACCTGGTGGTGCCCGACAAGAAAAGGCCGTTTATTGAAGCCGTCGCGCCGTGGAAGAGGGGCGGGAAGGGCATCGTGCTTTACTATAGAAGACTCATCCGTTCCGTCGCCCGCGATTACGGTTTTGATCCGCAGGCGCCCTATAAGGACCTCCCGAAGCCCACCAGAGACATAATATTGTACGGCGACCGGCATACCGGCGGTTATTTCGAAGGCATCATACCTAATCTCGAAAGGCGGTTCAGGGAGACCAAAAGCGAATTCGTCAAGACAGAGATCAATAAGTATATGAGCGAACAGCCGTGTCCGGCCTGCGGAGGCTCGCGGCTGCGGAAAGAGAGCCTGGCGGTCACGATCGACGGAAAAAATATCATAGACGTCACAAGGATGTCCATTAAGACGGCCAAAGAATACTTTGACGGCCTGCGGCTGACAAAAGAGAATGAGCTCATAAGCCGCGAAGTGGTCAAGGAGATAAAACTGAGGCTCCGGTTCATGTCCGACGTCGGACTCGATTACCTCACTCTGGACAGGATAAGCTCCACGTTGTCCGGCGGAGAGGCCCAGAGGATACGGCTGGCCACTCAGATAGGCGCCGGTCTCGTCGGGGTGCTTTATATCCTGGACGAGCCCAGCATAGGCCTGCACCAGCGCGACAACAATAAACTTTTGAACACGCTCATCGCGCTGCGCGATCTGGGGAACACGCTTGTAGTCGTCGAGCATGACGAAGCCACGATAAGGACGTCCGATTACATAATCGACCTCGGCCCGGGCGCCGGCGAGAACGGAGGCCGTGTGGTGGCGAGCGGGTCTCCGGATGAAGTGATGAAGAGCAGGGAGTCGCTTACCGCGAAATACCTGAACGGCGAACTCAAGATAGAGAGGCCCCCCGAGAGGAGGCGGCCGGTCGAGGGGAGGTCCCTGAAAGTAGTGGGGGCAAGCGAACACAACCTGAAGAATATCGACGTGGAAATACCTCTGGGGCTTTTCGTCTGCGTGACAGGGGTCTCGGGCTCAGGCAAAAGCACGCTTATCGACGAGATATTATACCGCTCTCTCGCTAAGCGGCTCTATAAAGCGAAGACCAGGCCGGGCGCCCACAGGACGGTCGAGGGCGCCGGCAATATCGACAAGGTGATAGAAATAGACCAGTCGCCGATAGGCAGGACGCCGAGGAGCAATCCCGCCACTTATACCGGCGCGTACGGCCCTATACGCGACCTCTTCAGCAAATTGCCCGAATCAAGGATGAGGGGTTACAGGCCGGGCAGGTTCAGCTTTAACGTGAAGGGCGGCAGGTGCGAGGCCTGCGCCGGTGACGGCATAAAGAAGATAGAGATGCATTTCCTGCCGGACGTATACGTAAAATGCGAAGTCTGCAAGGGCAGCAGGTTCAACGAACAGACGCTGGAAGTGAAATACAAAGGGCGTTCGATATCCGATGTCCTCGATATGAGCGTCGAGCAGGCGCTGGAATCGTTCAAGAACGTCCCGCCGATAAGGAATAAGCTCAAGACACTGAACGACGTCGGGCTCGGTTACATAAGGCTGGGCCAGTCCGCAACGACGCTGAGCGGGGGCGAGGCCCAGCGGATCAAACTTTCGGCGGAGCTTTCCAGGAGGGCGACGGGCCGCACGCTATACCTTCTCGACGAGCCCACGACCGGCCTGCACTTCGCGGATATAGACAGGCTGCTTAAGGTGCTGCAGGCGCTTGTCGATACGGGCAATACCGTTCTCGTCATCGAGCATAACCTCGAAGTTATAAAAAGCGCCGATCATATCATAGACCTCGGCCCGGAAGGGGGAGACGCGGGCGGGGAGGTGGTGGCCAGCGGGTCCCCGGAAGCCGTCGCGAAAAACAGCCGCTCCTATACGGGCTCATACCTGAAGCATATCCTCTCAAGATAATTCCCTTCATTTTGGTCTTGAATTAACGCATATATAGTGATATAATCTCGTATATTTGCTATATATGGTAATTTAATATAAATAGGTAAAACATGCTTATACAAGGCTATAATGCCCGTAAATATATATATTTACCTATATTAGCCATAATAATCCTATTAAGCGCTACACACCCCGCTTACTCCCAGGCCGAACGCGATTTCCACTTCGCGAAACAGGCGTTCGAGGACGAGTTCCACGAACTCGCGAAGGAGAGGTTCCTTTCTTTTATCAAACAATATCCCGACAGCGACCGGATACAGGAGGCGCATTTTTTCCTGGGCCAGTCATGTTTTAAGCTCGGCCAGTTCGATAACGCGCTGTTTGAGTTCAAGTATATATTGGACAGGTCCAATGAGACAGCTATCAGCGGGGATGTCATCTATTGGCTCGCGGAGACTTATTTCGGTATGGGTGATTATGAAAAGGCGCTGGAGCGTTATGAGGAATTGACGGATGGATATCCGGGGTCTCCTTATATGCAGTTCGCTTATTATTCGATGGGATGGTGTTACAATAAGATCGGCGACCACAACAAGGCCATACGCATATTCAGCGACGTCGTATTGAGGTTTCCGCACAGCGCCCTGGCTTCCAAGGCCCAGTATATGATCTGCGAGATCTACTTCGGACTCGAGAAGTATGACCTGGCGGCGGAGGCGATAGGTCTATTCATAAAAAATTTCCCGCTCGCCGAAGATATAAGGAAGATCTACTATATGAAGGGCGAGGTGAGTTACGAGAACGGCAGGTTCGAAGACGCCGTTGAGGATTTTAAAAAGGCCAAGGACTATCCGGCGGACGCGGCGTGGTCCAGTCATATCGACAGCAAGATCGCCTTGTCCTGTTTAAAATCCGGCAGCGCCGCTATGGCGTTGAGTTATTTTGACAGATGCATAAGCGGTAAGCCCGATGAAAATGTTCTGAGCGCCGCTATTTTCGGAAAGGCGAGGGCCCTCAGCTTGATGGAAAAGCATGAGGACGCGGTCAAGTCTTACGATGATATCATCAAGGACCATCCGTCATCGGAGTGGTTTGACGACGCCAGCCTCTGGAAGGCCGAGTCTTTGGTGAAGATGGGAAAGCTGGAGGAGGCGGAAAGGCTTTACAGGGATTCCATCGACGGGTTCGCCGGGAGCGAACTGCTGGATGATATGAAGTATAACCTGGGCTGGGTCTATATAAAGGAAAAAAAACCGGATGAGGCGGTATCGCTTTTCCGCGATATCTCGAGAAAGTCGGACGATAAGCTGCTGAGGATAAGCTCCTTTTTGAGATTGGGCGACATATATTATGAGGAAAAGCGGTATGAGGACGCGCTGGACGCCTACGATACGATATTGGAGCAGTATTCCGAAAGTGTAAATGCGGATTACGCCCAATACCAGATAGGCGCGGTATTATACGAACAGGAGAAGTACGATTCGGCCATCCTCTCATTCCAGTCTCTGCTGATAAACTTTCCTCTAAGCAGGATGCACGACGAGGCGAAATTCAGATTGGCGATGTCGTATTTCAAGAAGGGCGATTACGACGTCGCGGCCGGGGACTTCGTAAAGTTTATCGATGAATTTCCGGACAGCGGCAGGCTGGACGACGCCGTCTTTTACGCCGGCAGCTCGTACTATAACGCCGGGGCTTATGACGACGCGCTTTTTTATTTCCGCAGGCTTATAAAGGAAAGCAAGGATGAAGAGCTTTTGAGGGTGGCATTATACGAGATCAACTGGTGCCATTACCGCAAGGGCAATATGGCCGAGGCCATAGAGGGGTTTAAGCGCTTTTTAAAGATATACCCCAAGACGGAATTGAGCGCGCAGGTCCTCTTCTGGTTCGGCGAATACTATTATAACGCCGGCGATTACGCAAAGGCGCAGGAGTATTTCAAGGAGATAGAAAACACCTTCCCCTACAGCAACATATCCGACGATGCCAGCTATTGGTATGCGAGCACGCTCTATAAGCAGGGCGACAGAAGCGCCGCCTTGACAAAGCTGAACGACATATGGCTGAAATACCCGGACAGCGAACTCGTCTCGAAATCCCTATTGAAGATGGGGGAGATAATGGTAGAGGCCGGCAACGTCAATGAGGGGTTGAAAAAATTCGAGGAACTCGTATACAGCTATCCAAACACCCCGTTCGCCAGGGTGGCTCACAAGAAGGCCGGAGAGGCTCTTAAAGAACAGAAGCAGTACAACAAGGCGATCGCCCATTTCGCGAAGGCGTTGACCGAAGAAGACACGGAGATGAACGCCGAGATACAGTATTACATAGGTAATTGTCATGAAGAGAGCGGAGATCTGAAGAACGCCGTAGAGGAATATCTCAAAGTGGTGTATCTGTATTCCTCAAGCAAATACTGGGGGATAAAGTCTCAATTCAGATGCGCGCAGGTCTTCGAAGCGGAGCACGAGCTTGAAAAGGCGAAGAAGATATACGAGCGGCTGGCGGGCGAACCGGTCGAGGAGGGCGAATTCGCAAAAAAGCGTCTGGTCTGGTTAAAGGGGCAGGGAGGATAATATGTGGGATGTGCTGCAAAAAGGCGGGCCGTTGATGTACATAATAATATTTTGTTCCATCTTGGCCCTTGCCGTGGTATTGGAGAGGCTGTACAGTCTGAACAAGGCGAAGATCGACACAAGGGAGTTTATGTCCAAAGTGGCCGCGACCCTGAAAAGGAACAAGATCATGGAATCCATCGAGATGTGCAACAATACCCCGGGGCCGATCGCCCAGATAATGAAGGCGGGTATACTGAAACACGACAGGCCCAGGAGCGAGATCAGGGAGGCCATCGAGGACGCCGGCGTCCATGAGGTGCCGAGGCTTGAGAAGAACCTGAACGTCCTTGCGACGATCGCCCACATCTCGCCGCTTTTGGGTCTTTTGGGGACCGTCACGGGGATGGTCAGGACGTTTCAGGTGATACAGGAGAAGGCGACGTCGCTTTATCCCGTAAACCCGGGCGATCTCGCCGGCGGCATATGGGAGGCGCTGATTACGACGGTGGCGGGGTTGTCGGTGGCTATACCCACGTTCGTCGCCTACAACTATTTCGTCAGCAGGGTCGACGGCATAGTGCTGGATATGGAGAAAAGCGCCACGGATCTCTTGAACATACTTACCACCAGGAGCGACAAATATGAAGTTTAAGCGCCGGACCGAGCTGAAAAAGGGGCAGCTTGACATAGCTCCGCTCATAGACGTAGTCTTTCTTCTGCTGATATTTTTCATGCTGACATCGAGTTTTATATTTCAGCCGGGCATAAAAGTGAATTTGCCCAAAGCGGTGACGAGCGAGGCCATACACGAGAAGAGCCTTGTGATATTGATAACGAGCTCGGACCTGGTCTACCTGAACGAGAGGGCGATAACGACGAAGGAGCTCGATTCCAGGCTCAGGATAGCGGCCAAAGAGAAAAAGCCGCTTTTGATAAAGGCCGACAGGCGCGCTACTATGGGGAAGATCGTGGAGATATGGGATATGTGCAGGGATACGGGCGTATCCCAGATAAACATAGCCACCTCACAAGAGATAAAATAGACGTCATGTTTAACAACAGGGCCTTTAATATAGCTTTTC
>CAZYBX010000049.1:0-9099 GCA_964645565.1 uncultured Planctomycetia bacterium
GCTCTTCCACCTGCGCCACTGATCTATCGTAGACGCCGGCGATGAAGGTGCCGGGCATGGCACGTTCGGGATACTCCTCCAGCACCCCTCGTGAGCCTATAAAACCGTTGCCCAGGGTGAAGAGCGACTCCTGGATGTGCTGATCGTCAAGGCCGAAACCGGTCTCTTCGATCAGCCATTCCGGCGGGGATAGAGGTATATTCAATATATCCTTCATATCTCTCATTTATTTCTTGATGAACGTCCTGCCGGCTTTCAGCTTGCTGCGATGAGCCTCTCTCTTCTCTCTGATCAGCCTCGAGACACTCTTTTGCCTTCTTGTGATGGTCTGTTTAGCCATTATTTAGGCCCTGCCTTTTGCCATAAAGTCTTCTTTTACTTCTTCATCATGATCACGGCGCCGATGAGCGCGCCTAAGAACGCGCTTACGGCCGGATTGCTCGTCAAGGGGCACGCACCCGACGCGCATTTGCCGAAATATCCTATAGCAAAGCCGATGATACCTCCGATCACAACACCTAATAAAATCTTCATCCGGACCTCTCTTTTATCCCGAGTTGACTTTCTTTTTGCCGGGTTTCCGATACATCAGGACGACGACCGCGACTGCCGTAAAAAGTATAAGGTTCATGATATTAAAAGCGCGCCATACGGGGTCCGGAGAGCGAAATGCGTCCGGCGCCATCAGTATGAAACATGTCCACACGCCTAATACCCAGTATATACTTATATCTTCGGATGATCTTCTGTTAATCACCCTTAAGATAAGAGGTATATTCCACAGAGGTAATACTATTGCCGCTATAAACGCTATCTTTTGCATCCCGATTCTCCCTTGATCCTTTTTTTGACGTCGGCCATATCTTTATCCGGGATATGCAGCAGGCTTGCCACTTTTTTTATGACCTTGGATTCCCGGCCGCTTATATTCCTGTCGGCGCACGCGACGCGGAACAGGTTTTCCATTATAGACATCTTGTCGTTATATGATATCTTTCCGTTCATAGAGCGCACGTAATCATAAAAACCGTTGCGGCCGAACGATGAATGCTTGATCGCCGCTAATACTATAGGAATGTCTTTTGGGGATATTTTTGCGCTGGAAGAGAGGATCTCTCTTATCTCATCGTCTTCTTCGGGAAGGAAGGCGTCATTCGCCACGGCGACGGCGCCGACGCCCCGTATCAATACGCCTAAAGAGATCTTATTTTCTATATTTGACGATTTAAGCTCGCGCCTCTTATCTCCGGGGAGAGAGCCGATCACTTTTCTTTTTATATCCCTGTGCAAGCTTCTCATGTTTCACTTCCCTGCTATTTGCGCGTCAATAAGATAATTCCTTAAATATTTCGTAGTAATCTTTCATCGCCTTTAACGAACCTTCGCAGAGCTTCCAAATAAACCAGGTAGCGGCCAGCATGGCGAGAGTTATCGCTATTTTCTTGAGTCTGCTATAAGTGGGGTTGGACCACGCCAGCGGCAGCGCCAGGGGCCCCACGCAAAGAAAGGCTATTATCAGGACAGATGTCTTTTGATACCATTTTTGAGTCCGGTATTTTTGCGTGTCCATATCCTCAGGTCATACCATAGCTACGATAAATAAGGCCAGCGCGGCCAGCGTCAGGATGATCAGGGCGCCGCCCATTATCCTGGTATTCCGTATCTCCTTATCCATAGAAACGGGCTCTATCCGCCAGTTTATCAATAGATAGAACTGCCTTTGCATCTCTATCACCGGCGCCGGCCGCCACAGCAGGTAAAAACCGAAGGCCAGGCTTACCGCGAAAATGATCATCGATAATACCGCCAATATGCCGGTCATCTTATTTAGCCTTTTCCGTAAGGGCCCTTTCCATCTCGACCCTCAACTTGTTCACTATCGCCCTGGGCAGGCGGAATTGTGTTCGAAGTAACGGAGTAATTATCGTAAATTCGAACAGGTCTTCATTGTTCGGGACTTTGCGAAAGCTTATCTTCATATGCGCTACCTCAGACATGCCGATACTCCTTTGTCTATTTAAATTACATGTTTATTATATAACAACACGCGGCCGATATAAAGCCCTATCTGCAGAAATGCGGGGCTTTCATGTAATGCCGGCCTGCCGGACATTGCCCGGCAATCCGGTTATATCTATTATTAGCCGTCTAGGCACTTAACTGAGGGATAAAAAACGGCCTATTTCCAGCTTATTATCCTATGCTCATAATGCATATAGATCCCGGATTTTTTGATCATATATACTTTTCTCGTCTCGATATTTTTATTAGTGGAATCTGTCGCCATTATTCGTAGCGGAGGGCCTCGATGGGATTGAGGACGGAGGCTTTTTTGGCGGGCCAGAGGCCGAAAAACATGCCTACCGCTATTGAGAACCCGGCGGCGAGTATTATATTGCCGATCGTGACTTTTGTGGCCCAGCCCACCACTAACGACAATATCACGGATATCAGAACGCCGAGCGCCATGCCCATGAAGCCGCCGCTTAAGGTCATGACTACCGACTCTATGAGGAATTGGGTCATGATGTCCCTTGCCCTGGCGCCTATGGCTTTGCGCAATCCTATTTCGCGCGTGCGTTCCGTTACGGAGACAAGCATGATATTCATTATCCCTATGCCGCCCACCAGAAGCGATATGGCCGCGATACAGCCTAAAAGGACACTCATGGTACGGGTGGTGCTGGTCAACATCTCCTGTATCTCGCTCATATTGCGTATGCGGAACTGGTCGTCTTCGTTTTTATATATGCGATGGCGCTTCACGATAAGCTGCTTGATCTCCTCCTGGGCTTCTTCCATGTGCTCCACATCGCTTACCTCGGCATATATGCCGTCCACGTAGTCCTTTCCGAGTATCCTGTACATGGCCGTCGTCAGGGGGATATAAATGATGTCATCCTGGTCGCGCCAGCCGCCCGCGCCTTTTTCCGGAGCCACGCCTATCACTTTGAAATTGATCCGGTTGACCTTCACCGCGGCGCCTATGGGATTTTGACCCCTGAAAAGCTTTTCGACGACGGTCCTTCCCAGAATGGCCACTTTGGCGCGCTGTGTTATCTCATCTTGAGTAAACCACCTGCCTATATCGGGCGTGGTGGCGCGCATCTCGCCGTAATCGTAGGCCGCCCCCTCTATCCTCGTATTCCAATTCTCGCTCTCGTATACCACCTGTGCGCTTCCGCTCGCGTAGCCGGAGGCTCTCTTTATCAAAGGCTTGAGGCCCGCTATAGCGTCGACGTCGGCCTGAGTAAAGCGCGTGACGGCGGTTCCGCTCGCCACGCCCATCATCCTGCCGGAGCCGCCCTGTATGGATAAGAGGTTCGAGCCGAGCGTCTTAAGCCGGTCTTCCATAGATGCCTTGGCCCCCTGGCCGAGGGCGAGCATCGCGATGACCGCGGCGACGCCGAACAATATTCCGAGCATCGAAAGAAAAGATCTGACCTTATTCGACAATATGGCCCGGAACGACTGGCGCAGGTGCCAGATGAATTCCACCCTGCCTAAATAGGAATGCGTCTCGGAGATTATCTTCTGGACCGACGAGCTCTTATCCTCCGCATGCCTGCCGCCGCCCTTGCTCTCATCCGAGACGATCTCGCCGTCGCGCATCTGTATGATCCTTCGTGCGTGCTCGGCGATCTCCTTTTCATGGGTGACGAGCACTATAGTCTTGCCCTTGTCGTTTAATCCTTCGAGTATCCTGATGATCTCTTCTTCGCTTTTTGTGTCGAGGTTTCCCGTGGGTTCGTCGGCGAATATTATCATCGGGTCGTTGACGAGGGCGCGCGCGATGGCCACCCTCTGCTGTTCGCCCCCCGACAGCTCGCTCGGCATGTGATGCGACCGTTTGGCGAGCCCCACGGACTCCAGGCTCTCCGCGGCCCTTTTGGCTATATCCTTCTTTCCGGAATAGATGAGCGGCAGCTCCACGTTCTCCAGCGCCTTCGTCCTGCGAAGCAGATGAAACTGCTGAAAAACAAAGCTGACGAGCCTGTTCCTGAGATAGGCCAGCTGATCGTCGGACAGGCGCGATATGTCTGTGCCCAATATCTTATATGAACCCTTATCCGGCCTGTCCAGGAAACCCAGCATATGAAGGAGCGTGGATTTTCCCGAGCCCGAGGGCCCCATTATCGCCACGAATTCACCCTGGCCGATCGAAACGGAGACGTCTTTCAGCGCGTGAACGGCGATATGCCCCTTGCCGTAGGTCTTGGAGATATTCTTCAGCTCTATCATTATTACCTTCTGCGGGACGGCATGAAAGGATTGGTTCCCATTTCTTTTTTCTTCGGCAGGTAGCCGTTGCTTTTCACTACGACCCTGTCTTCGGCAGTCAGGCCGGAGACGATCCCGGCGGTCTTATCGTTATTTAATCCGACCTTGATATCGCGCTCCGCTGTCCTGCCCCGGCCTTCTTCCACCAGCACGAATTGCCGCTTTCCGTCATAATGGATGGCGCCTGAGGGTATGGTCAGGACGTTATTTTCGGCTTTCTCCACGACATCCACGGTAACGCTCATACCCGATCGTAAAAGCTCCGGTATGTCTTCAGGAAGGACATCCACGTTATATATCGTGACGTTATTCACGATCTCCGATTCATACGCTATGTGGTCCACCTTGCCTTCGAGTTTGACGTCGGGGTACGCGTCCAGGGATATATACGCCTTCTGCCCCTTCTTCACCCTGCCGATATCGGTTTCGTCGAACTGCGCGCTTATCACAAGGCGGTCGGACAACACTATTACCGCGTCAGAGGTCGTAACGGTCTGGCCCTGTTCGACGGAGCGCACGATCACCTCGCCGTTGATCGGCGAGATGATGGGCGTCTCTTTATAGACCTCTTCCCAGTATTTTACCGCTTCCTCGCCCTGCGAACGCGCTGCGTCCACGAGCGCGGCCCTCTCGGTAGAGCTCATCCAGGCCAATGTGTCGCCTATCTTTACGATATCGCCCTCTTTGACCAGTATCCTCTCTATACGGCCGCTGATGCTGGGTTTTATCTGGAGCCGGTTCTGAGGCTCCACGATGCCGGTGGTCGTAACGGTCATCTCGACATCCCCCATCTCCGGCGAGATGACCTCGGCCCCGCCTCCGTTGACTTTTTTACCGGTGATCCTGGAACGTATGAAAAAAGCGGCCGCCGCGAGCAGGACTATCAAAATGATAATGTACATATATTTATTCTTGATCATAATCGAGAGTTCCTCCTATCGCCTGTATCCAATCCGCCTCGGACGACAACATGCCGGCCCGGGCGGTCAAATAGTCTTTTTTGGAACTTACGAGATTGTTCTCTATGATGACCCAGTCGTCGAATGATATAAGGCCTTTTTCATATTGAGCGCCGGCTATCTTGGCCCGCTCTTCGTCGGCTTCCAGGAATTTTTTTTCCACCTCCACCTTCGCGATCGCGTCCAGAAGTCCCTTCCACGCGCCTTCCAAAGTCACGAGCACCGTGTCGCGGCCGCTTCTCTCCTCCGCCTGCGCCTGATGCAGCCGGGACCTCGCTTTTGTCACTTCCGTTACGCGGCTCCCGCCCTCGAATAGCGGCAAAGACACCGACATGCCGGCCGACCATGCCTTGTTGCGCGGCAGGACGGTAGCGCCGCTCCTGCCTATAGAGGTATCAAGATATATCTGCGGAAAAAAATCCGACTCTGCCGACTGCAGGTTATAACGGGCCGCTTCTTTCCTGGCTATCAGCTCCTTGAGAGACGGTGTGGTATCGGCGAGGTCATCGATATCCGGTTTGGCGCTATAGTCCTTCCCGATGGAAAACTCGCCTTTCGCCTTCAGGGGCTTCATCCTGCCTATGCCCAGCTCTTTCAGAAGCTCTCTCTGCGCCAGAGTAACGCTCCTCCGCGCCTGGCTGACTTCGAATTCAGCCTGGGCGAGATCCGCCTCCGCGGTCAAAAGCGACCCCTTATGCTCCCTTCCCGCCTCATAACGCAATTTGACCAGCTCAAGGTTCTCGCTTCTGCGCCCGGCGATCTGCTCCGTGAGGGGCACAAGCTCCTGGGTCCTGAGCAATTCGACGAAAGCGTTCCGCAGGGCCAGCCGTATATCGGATGAGATAACGAAATAATTATACTTCTGCGCCTGAACGGCCTTGAACGCGTTGGATACGCCGCTCGAAGTCCGGAAACCGTCGAATATCAGCTGCTGTCCGGAGACGCTCCACGCGTAACTATTGTTGGTCTTTCCGCCGGCCGACTTTCCCCTCTTCCCGCTCCCGCTGCCCGATATGTCGGGCAGCATCGCGCTTACCTCGATATCGAGGTCCGCCTCCGCCTGCTTCACCGCTTCCGCCGCCGAGATGAGGTCCGGGTGGTTTTTCTTAGCCATGCGCACGCACTCTTCCCAGGTAAGCGTATCCTGAGCGTCCGCGCTATTCACCGCGAGAGCGAAAAACACCGTCATGATTATGATTTTAGTCGATTTTCCCATCTAATCTTTTCCTTATTACAGGCAATTATACGCTTACTATAAAAAATATCAACATTTTAATCTTGCTGGCGGGGGATTACCGATTCTTCGCGCTTTTCTCTGTGTATCTTATGATCTGGTTCATCATCCTGACCGATTCCACGGGGTAGCGGCCCGCGGCCGTCTCCGCCGAGAGCATCACGAAATCAGTCCCGTCCAGTATGGCATTGGCTACATCGGTCACTTCGGCCCGGGTGGGCCTTGAATGCTCGGTCATGTGCTCAAGCATCTGCGTCGCCGTGATGACGAATCTCTTCTTCTGATTGCATTTATTTATGATTTGCTTCTGTATTACAGGGATCTCGTAGATAGGGACGGCTATTCCCATATCTCCGCGAGCTATCATTATGCCGTCTGACGCGTCTATGATGTCATCGATGTTTCTTATTGCCTCCCGGCTCTCTATCTTGGCCACTATCAGGCATTGCGGCCGTCTCGCCTTGACGATATTTTTTATCTCTTCCACGTCTTTTCTGCGGCGAACGAACGACTGCGCCACATAATCGACCTTATGGCTTATGCCGAATTCGATGTCTTTTCTGTCCTTCTCCGTCATGCCTGAAAAAGGTATGCGGGCGTCCGGTATATTTACGCCTTTTCTCTCCTTCAGCACCCCGCCTTCTATTACTTTGGCCTCGATTCTCTTTTTGTTCGAGCTCTTCACTTTAAGTATCAGGTTGCCGTCGTCGATGTAGACGAGCTTGCCCGCGCCTATCTTTCTCAGATCGCCTTTATAGTCGAACGGTATCACGCGCGCGTCCGCGGCGGTTTCAGCGGCAGCCAGCCATACGGTCGCGCCCTTAGCGAGCGTTTTCTCTTTCTCCGCGCCGAACCGGCCCACCCTTATCCGGAACCCCTCAAGGTCCTGCATGACGCGGATATGCCGCCTGTATTTTTTGTTGATCCTGCGGACCAGCCGGATACGCTCCAGCTGGGCTTTGTGGCCGCCGTGCGAAAAATTTAGCCGCGCCACGTCAAGCCCGGCCATCACCATCTTACGTATCACCGTGTAGCTCGCGCTCGCCGGCCCCAGTGTCGCAATTATCTTTGTCTTTACCATGATAAAATAATGCTGAACCGCGTTAGCAGCACCAAAAATCTGCTCATATTTTTCCGATAAGCGTGCCTGCCGGGCAGGAGCGCTCCCATGTCTTACTTCTTCAGCGGAAGGACGCCTGCCATTTCACCTATCACGTTTACAAGTTCTGTGTTGCCCGGAACGACGATTTTGGCGTTTCCCGATAATGATTTTTCCACCGCTTCAAGTTTTCGCAATATCTGAGCGTTACCGATAAAATACTTCTGGGCCGCCTCATTCACCAGCTTTATAGCCTCTGCTTCGCCCTGGGCCTCAAGTATTCGCCCTTGTTTAACGCCCTCCGCCTGCTTGATCTTGGCCCTCTTCTGGCCGTCGGCGGCCGTCTCTGTGGCCGTGGCGAAATCCACCGCTGCTATCTTCTCATTCTCGGCCTTTACCACCTTGTTCATCGTCTCTTGTACGTCCTTAGGCGGATCGATCTCTTTCAGCTCTGTCCGGACTATCTCTATTCCCCAGCTTGCCGTCTCCTCTTTTAATGTCTTATGGAGTTCGGAGTTTATCTTTCCCCTTTCGCTATTGGCCGATTTTAACGTCAGCGTGCCTATAATATTTCTGAGTGTGGTCCTGGCAAGATTTACGATCTGCCATTTGTAATTATTGACGTTGTATTGGGAATTCTTTACGTTTGACTCATCCGACTTTACTTTAAAATACACCTGGGCGTCGACCCGCGCGTTCAAGTTGTCATTAGTGATGATCTCCTGAGGCTCGGCATCCACCATCTGTTCGGTTATGTTTACCGTATACATGTTTTCTATTACAGGAATGATCCAGTTAAAGCCCGGGTTGGCAAAACGGTTATATTTGCCAAGTCTCTCCACAAGCCCCCTGTGCGTAGGCCTGACGATCCGTATACCCATGGCAAATATTAATACGGCAGCCCCTCCTATCAAATATAATATCGTCATACTTGCCTCCTTCTGTGTTCCACTGTATTAGTCTCTGACTCTCACTCTGCGCCTATTGCGTGTGCTTATTAAACCTGCTTTAAATTATACCCCACCAAATAAAAAATCCCAAGCGAAATGTGCTTGGGGTAGAACTATAAATAATAACGTTCTGGTTCCACCACTTCTCTCTTTTAGAGAGTTTATGATTTCATTTTTTCTTCCTTATTTTTTTTGGAATCTCAAATGCTAAATCTTTTGCCAACTGCGTAATTAGCGCCATACCTCCATACATACTTTTGGGTCAGTTATAACAGAGATTCTACCCAGAAAGTGTCCAAAATATAGGGAACAGGTCAATATCTTAACCCATCTGCCGATAGGCATGACAAAGAGCTGTGTTCTAACTTAAAAAGTGCTTGACTAATGGGGGTCATTACACATTACAAAACCCCAAGCGATGCTTGGGGTTAATTTTTGAAGATATGTATCAAGTCAAGACCTGACACCAAATTTACTTTTTGAATATTTACCTAGGAGGTGCTGTCAGGCGTAAATTTTTTAAAATATCAATCGCTATTTGGGGATCGTGCTGAGCGTGATAATTTATATGTATTT
>CAZYBX010000050.1:0-9006 GCA_964645565.1 uncultured Planctomycetia bacterium
TATATATAAAGCCGGGTAAGGCCCGGACAGCATGGACTGTATCGCGCTATTATCCTTAAGTTCCAAAAACCGAGCCGTACTTACGAAGCGGAAGGCGGGATACTCGGTCATCCTGTTAGTGCGGGGATCCCAGTTTTCCAGGAACCGGCGGCCCTGTTCCTTGGCGGCAAGGACAAGCCACGCCTTCTTGCCCCATTGGATAAGCCCCCCCGTATTATGGTATGTGCCGTGATAGCCGGAAGGAAACATGTTTTCGTCCTCGCGAGCTATAGCCTTGAACTCCGCCGTATCGGGCACGGCCTTTCCTTCGTTCCACGAGGTCCTGGCGTAGGTATCGATATAAGCCGACGTTGAGATGGTCAGGTCAAGAAACGCCAGCGCGAACATCCCGATGACGATGCCGCTGGTAAAAAATCTATTGTTTAGAAAAAGCAGGCCGATGCACAGGCCGGAAAAAAGAATAAGATACCAGCCTATATGAAAAGTCGTCTCATAAGCCGGCTTCGGCGCCTGATATACTATAAGTCCTATCCCCAGTATGATGAGAAAAAGAAGGGTCTCCATAGACAATATGAGCCTCTCATGTACGAAGCCCCTCTCGCTGCCGTCCGACGGAGCGGAGACTCTCCCGGGCCTGTTTATCAACCCGTCCAGGCCTACGGCCGAGAGCAAAAGCAGAAAGAGATGCCCGCCGCCCCGGGACAGGATGGATGTTATATTTCTGACATTACGGAAAAATTCCGAATGGTCGAGAAGTATCCTGTAGACCATATTATCGGTCGAGTAGATTATATATGTATTACAGGCGCAGTACGTCAGCAAAAGCGGTATCACATAGCGGTTGGGGACGAAAAAAAGCGCCATCAAAATAAGCGGTATGGTTATGATGCCGATATAGCGGTGGTCATGGCCGTCCCAGCCGTAATCCAGCCTTTCTTTTTGAAACTGCGGAAAAGGGAGCCAGTTGCTCAGGACCGTCCATATTTTGGATTTCTCTATATCGATGGGTTTATTCGTGAATTTCCCATCCGAAAAATAATCAACGTCTCCGCCCCTGTATTTGTTGGTATCACCGATATTATTGTGGACGGGCAGATAGGCGGCTACGAATCCGGCGGCGATAAGCAAAAAGGCCAGAATGATCATGATCCTGCCGCGCCGCTCTTTTAAAAAGCGGATCATGATTACAAGCGCGTCCTTTACGATAGTGATATTGCATATGACCAGTAAAAACGTGAATATTGAGGTCCAGAAGAACGCTGACATCATTATGCCGTTACAAAGACTGGTTATAAGGCAGGCCGTCAGAAACAGAAGCAATAAAAGGCTTCCCGGAGTCCTTTTGTTGTTGAACCGCACCAATCCCCAGATAAAAAAAAGCGGCGCTATCATCGCCTCATGGCTGTAAAAGTCATGAAAATTCAAAAGGGGAAAATAGGAGAAGCAGAAAAGAAACGGCGGTAAAAAAGCGGCCGGCGAACCCGGGGATACAAGCTCTCTGGATATGAGGTAAAGCGCTATCACGATAAGCGCTACGACATAGACCGCCGTATGGAAGACGATGCCGTCATTTACGGTCATCAGGGACAGCGAGTTGAATATCTTAAAAATCACCAGCGAAGGGATATAGAAGGGTCCCAGATAGTTGGACCACCCCGAGATAAAATGGTAATATAGCGGATAGCCGTTGCACATCGTCGGGTCCCACCACGGAAAATCCCCGAACCTCTCAAGGGAGTAAAGCATCATGTATTTCAGGGACCAGTGACAATAGGTATCCCCGCCGAAGAAGTACTTCCTTGAGACGATCTCTTTCACGAAGACGTAATAATAGATGATTATCAGGAAGGAAATAAACAGTGCGCCCGCGAGGGCGTTCAGGACCGCTTTTCTTTTCATCGGATCTTTCGAATAGACGGTTAAACGAAGTTTATATGCCGCGGGGGGGCGCCTTCCGGCTTGCCGAGCTTCGCCTCCCCCCGCTTCAGATCCCACAAAAACTCGTTCACTTTATGCTGGAGGCAAAGCGTGCCGCAATCGGTCTGCGGGTTAAATTTATCCGAACGGATATAGTCCAGCACTTCCTGATAGCGCCTGCCTTTCCAGATCTCCTTGAAGGACATGTCCGCTATATTCCCGATATGAAAGTCCTTTTTGAACCTCTCGTTAAAAAGCATGCCGCAGGGCGCCACTAACCCCGAGCCTGAAAATTGCATGATGAACGCCGGGCCGTAGCATCTGGTATACTTTCTCTTTCCGTCGCTCAATATCTTGGACCATTTGGCCTTCACGAGGTAGTCGTCCGTCGAAAGGTCCTCGGCCTCCTTCAATGATCTCACCAGGTCGAAGTATTGCGAATACTCTATTCCCAGGCTCCCCTTTTCGTCGTCGCTGCAGTGTTTGATTACCGCGTAGTCCACTCCGAGCGACTTTCCCATCTTCGCGAACGGGACGATCTGGTCCGCAAACCGGGGCATGAGGACCATCTGTATGCCGATCGTGACCGGCAGTCCCTTTTTCCGTTTTATCTCTACGCTTTTTCTTATGGTGTTTATGACCTTATCGAAGCATTTTTCACCGCACCCCATGATGCGGGCATAAGACCCGGGCTCCGCGGCCGATATATTGTATCTTAGATACGTGAGGCAGGGCAATATCTCTTCCAGCCGCTCATCTTTCAAGAGATAGCCGTTCGTCCCGAGCGCCATATCGAGACCGTTTGCCTTCCCCTTTAAAACGGCGTCATAAATATACGGGGAGCAGGTGCTCTCCCCGTCGCTCACAAAACTCACGGCCTTCACTCCTATTTCAGCCGCGTCGTCGAGAAACCGGAATATGACTTCTTTCGTCATCCGCTTCTCATCGTTGGCCTGGAGCTGGCCGTAACAGTACACGCATCTATATGTGCATCTCCTGGTCAGAGAGCAGTCTATTGTTATAGGCGCGATCCTTTCGCCCCGGAGCCACGCCTCGACTCTGTCCCCGTGCCAGAGCAATTTGTGGCCGTCGAGCACAAGGCGCTTCGCGTCCTCTATATCCTTAACCCTTTTTTCGCTCTGCTGTGACGGAGTCCCGGGCATACGGCCTTAGCATATCTCCTTTAGTAAAATAGACGTCGATCATAAGCTTGAAACAGCCCCTTATGATATCGCCGAGGGAGCGCAGCCTGACGGCTTTGGATCTTCCGCCTCCCCTCTCCCTCAGCCTGTACGGCACCTCCGCGAATAGATAGCCGCGCCTGACGAGCCTGACGAGGATGTCGGTCTGAAAGAAAAAACCCATCCTCCTGGACGTCAATTCCTTCAATAGCGACTTCCTGTAAATGACCGTGCCTGTCGTGTAATTGAGGGATGTCCCGAACGCAAGGTTTATAAAGCGGACATAATTCGCCGAGAGGAACCTGCGGAACCGGCGCCTGACTTCCCCGTTCAGGACAAAAGGTATCACGAGATCGACGTCTTCCAGCAGTCTTGCGTAGCGCAGGATCTCTCCGGGTATGTTTTCGTTGTCGCCCGGCAGCAGCGAGACAAGTTCGCCTTGCGCGACGTCCACCCCGTCCCAGAAGGAAGAACCGATTCCCTGAGGCCCGGGATGGGTGAGCATCCTGACCTTTCCGGGATATTCTGCCGTCTTACGCTTGATCCTTTCGGGCGTGGAATCCGTGCTGCCGTCATTTACGGCGAGGATCTCTCCGTCGATACCATATTCCTTGAACGCCGCGATAGTGTCGTCGATAGCGGCGCCGACGTTCTTCTCCTCGTTAAGGGCGGGCATTATAATTGTGATCAGCATGGCAGAAAATGTACTGTTGTAAAATTGATTTGACAGTTGTATGTTCGATGTTTTGTAAGGCTGAATTCTGTTGGAATTCAGCACTCCCTCGCGCATTACGCGCTCGGTCGCTCGCTTAACAAAGAAATCGTTCCTGAAACCGCCAATCCTTATTTGCAATTATAAAAACTCTATACGAATCTAAACCCGTATATACGCCGGGCCGGCGGAGGTTATCCAGTCGCCAACCAGCTCGCCGAACGGCCTGTCGGCCGTATAAGGGTCGAACACCTTTACGCCGATCAGCTCCATCAGGGTTATATCGTCTTTTCCGCAGCAATGCGACGGCCCTAAGAATTTAAAATAGTCGTCGCAGCCGGTGCCGATCAGCTTGACGTCGAGGTCCTGCAGGACCAGGTCGTTGCGTATCTGCTCGAGAGCCCTATATACCAGGAAGTTGACTATCGAATATACTATGGGCCGGAGGCCGCTCAAAGCCATCCCGGCCGCGATCCCGACGGTCCCCTGCTCCATGACGCCGCAGTTTGTGAGCCTGTCCGGCATCGCCTCCTTTAATCCGTCCGTTACTCCGAATCCCATGTCGCACACCAAAAGGTGCAGGCGTTCATCCTTCCGGAAACGCGGCAGCAGCGTATCTATGATCTCTCTTCTGAAATTCCCGGCGTCATTCATAAGTCTTGCCCATCGCGAGTTCTTCTTCGGTCGGTATCCTGAAATGGAACTTCGGGACGTTCTCCATGCATTTTAATCCGTAGCCTTTTATCGTATCGGCTATTATGACTCTGGGCACTTTTAATTGTGTCGTTTTCGCGTTATTGACGCAATTGAGGAGTTTTGGCATATCATGGCCCGCGCATGTAACGGGTAAGAGGCCGAATCCGCGCAGCCTCTTTATTATATCGCTCTTTTCCCTGTCTAAGACATTCGTGATGAAATCCATGGCCTGAAGCCGGTTATGGTCTACTATGATTATCAGGTTTCCTATTTCATGCTTGACGGCGAACTGCAGCGCTTCCCATGTAGAGCCTTCCTGGAGCTCTCCGTCGCCTACGACACAAAATGTGCGGAAGCCTTTATCCCGCAGCTTCGCGCCGAAAGCGATGCCGGCAGCGATAGGCAGGCCGTGCCCCAGAGAGCCGCATCCGGCCTCGAGGCCGTACTCCGCGTGCCGCTCGCTGCACCCCGAGAGACCGCTTTTTTCCGTGTAAAAACCTTCCCACTTCTCCTTCGGGATCACTCCAAGGTCGGCGAGGATCGCATAAAGCGCGTAACAGCCGTGCCCCTTGGAGAATACCAGCCTGTCCCTTTCTTCCCACAGCGGATCGTCAGGTCTATATGACATACACCCGTAATATAGCGACACAAGTATGTCGACGCATGACAGGGACGGCGCTATGTGGCCGGCGCCGCGCGGGATGGCCACTTTCAGCACTTCATCCCGTATCTCCTTCGCCTTATTTTTTAAGAATTTTACATCTTTCATATGAAATTCACGTGCGCGGGAGGATGCTTGAGCTCCCATAAGTACCTGTTTATTGCGTCGAGCCTGCACGCCTCCCTGCAGTTTTTGATGTCCCAGGACCTATCCATCATCGCCGTGACGCGCCTTCGCTTCAGGCCTTTCCACGCCTTTTCGAAAGGCTCTTTGTAGATATTGCCGTAGCAGAAGCGCTTATCGCCCAAAAAGGCGCTGCACGCGTAAAGATCCCCCCGGGAGGAAAGATACGACCAGAACGGCAACCCAAGACATTTTCCGTAAGGCTTTTTATCGAGTATATGAAGCATGGTCCGCTTTCTGAAGACCACCTGAAAGCCCTCCTTATCGTATTTCCTGAGTCCTTTTTCGAGGCTTAAAAGCTTATCGTAATGAAGGGCTCTACCCAGACGGTTATAGCTGCGCGGATGTTGAGAATACGGTTTGATGATGAGATAATCCGCGCCCGCTTCTTTCAATATCTTCGCGAGGCGGCCCGCGTCCTTGCGATTTTCGTTCAACAGGAGAAACTGCGCGCCTATCGTGACGGGAAGCCGTCTCTTCTTCCTCATCTTTACGGCCTCTTTCACATTAGCGATGACCTTATCGAAATCTCCGGCCCCGGCCTTATGGATATGAGCGTAATTTTTTGCCGTTCCGGCATTCAGGCTGAACCTCAGCCAGCTGAGGCGCGGAAGGACCTTTTCCATGAGGGTCTTATCCAATAGCACGCCGTTAGTGGTGATGGCTATGTCCAACCCCTGATCCTTAGCGTATCTTATCAGCTCCGCGATATCCCTATGAAGGAGCGGCTCCCCCTCTCCCGCAAACATGATGCTTTTCACGCCTTTTCCGGCTATATCCTTTAGAAAACGCTTGAGGACTTTTGTGTCGAGCATCTGCGGCTTGTATTCCAGGTAGTCAAGCGCGCAAAATATACAGCGATGGTTGCAGCCGCCGTACGGAGATATCTCTATATATAGCGGGTAGATATCTCTCCCTCTTTCCCAATCCCCGACTCTATCCACATGATAAATGAGTTTGTGCGAATCTATCCTGAAGTCGTCCATGCTATGACCGCGCTCCGGCGAGGGCGGCCTTGGCCTGCGTGCGCTGTTTCGCGGGTCCGCCCTGCTTCAGCATCTTCTCCGCCTCTCTTGCGACATCCTTCGGCTTTATAAAACGCATGCAGTGCTCCTTCTGGAAGCATTCCCTCTGAAGGCACGGCACGCAATTGTATCCGGTCTTCGGAAGCAGGATCCTGCCCCTGTCGTAAAGACAGACTTCCTTCGATGAACTGGGCCCGAAAAGCGCGATGATTTTCTTCTTCAGCGCGACGGCCAGATGCATCCCCAGACTGTCGTTAGTGATGACCAATCTGCATGTATTTATCCAATCCATGTACTCGTGAAGATCGTTCAGGCCCTGCTGCCAGCTTATAGAATACTTATCTCCCAGAAGGCCTTCCAGTTCCTGCCAGTTCTCTTTCGGCCATGCCTTGTTTTTCCATTTCTGGCCGGCCTGCCAGTTGAACCCGATGTCGTTCTCCGGCTTTGTCTTGGGCTTATAACCGAACACATAACCCTCACCCTTCCAGTCCTTCCCTATCATCTCGGCCAGGGCCTCCTGCCAGTATCTCCTGCTCTCCCTCTTCTCATCATCGCTTAACGAGAGCGCCAGGACTTTTTCCGCCCCGTCGTAACTCTGCGCGGTCCCCCTGTATTCGTCGAATCTGAACCCGAATCTCCTCCACGCGTTGATAGAGTCCGCCAAAGCGCAGATACCGGGGACCTTCTCCAGGTTGATGACGGTGTCAAACCGCTCGTGCTGTAACTGAAGGACTGTCTCCAGGTTATGCAAAAGTATACGTGAAATATACGGGTTATTTTCCAAAAGGGGCGCGGCCTTCTCATCCACAAGCCAGCTGACGTCGTCCCGCTTGAAATAATTGAGTATAAACGTCGTCCTGAGCACATCACCCAATGAAGTCGCCCTCGAGATCTCCCTGTCCAGCGTTTCCGAATAACCTAATTTTATTATCAGCACCTTTCCCATGGCAAAGCTCCCGGTTCCTGTTATTTAAATCTTATTTAATATTATATGTATGTAATTAGAATATAACATCTATAATAGGAAATGTCAATTGGCAAAATAATCTCGCTTGCTGGTGGGGACACTCACCTTCGGTGAGTGTCCCCGGGCGCCAAGGAAGGTTATCCGAGGGAATCGGCTTGTTCCTGCAGCTGCAGTATCTTTGTGGATATGAACTTATTGAACTTCTTTCTCTCTATGAACCCTTCTATCTTCCCGTTCGCATCGACGACCGGAAGGTAGTCTACGTCGTATCTGTTCAATAGATCTTTGACCTCCGCGGCGGACGCCCCGGAAGATGTCTTTGCTATAACGGGCTGCATGAGGTCGGCGGCTAAGATCAGGCCGCCCGTATCGGTCTCCAATACAGTCTGTCTTATGCCCTCGATCGTTACTATGCCCCGTAATTCCTTATCTTTACTTATTACAGGGTAGTAAAGATTATCGTATTCACTGAACATCCTCAATATATCTATAAGCTGCATACTCTCATATATCAGCGGCGGATCCGGATCCATGATCTCACCGGCCTTGCTCCTTTTTATTATGTCCTCTTCGGATATGTTCAGGTCCACCTCACCGGCCTTAGAGGCCGCATATTTGGTAAAAGGCGGGCCTATAAGCTGTGTTATGAACGTGGTCGCGGTAATTATGATTACCAGGGTATTGCCGATCTCGCCCGGGAAGCGCTGCGCCGCCAATATCGATAAACCGATCGCGATGCCGGCCTGACTGTAAAGCGCGAAGGGCAGATACTTAAAAACGGATTTAGGGGCTTTTGACAGATAAGCGCCGAAGCGGGCCCCGGCCATCTTACCCGTGAGGCCGTAGACCAGATATATTATCACAAGGGTTATGATGGCGGGAGTCATATGGCTGAAGTGGAGTTGTGCCCCTACGAGGACGAAGAATAAAACATAAATAGGCGGCGTGAAGCCGTCTACGGCGTTAAAGGCGTCCCTGCTTTTATGCGGAGCGGCGTTGACCACTACAATACCTAATGTCATAGCCGCCAAAAGCATGCTTACGTTTAACGCCAAAGAAAGACCCGTGACAAGAAGCACGGTACCTATAGTAAAAGCCAAAACCCTGTCTTTTTCCACGTATTTCCTGAGGATCCTGCTAAGGACTATGCCGCACAACATCCCGAGGGCTACCGCGCCGGCTATTTCATAAAGCGGGTGTATGACGGCCATCAACGCCCCTTCGCCGCCGCTGCCCATCAGGGCGCCCGCTATGCTCGAGGCCAGCGCGAACAAAAAAAGCGCCAGGCCGTCATCCAGGGCGACGATGCCCAGGACTGTGGTCGTCAGGGGACCGCGCGTCCTGCATTCCCTGAGGACCGACGTGGTGCTGGCAGGATCGGTCGCGGAAGCTATGGATCCCATTAACAGGCCGAGCGCCCAGGCATACGGGCCGGATCCGAAAAAGATGCTGCCGAAAAGTCCGACGGACAGAGTCACCAGCACAAAAGGGGTGATGCCCTCCCACAGCAGGATATACAAAAAATGTTTTCCGTACTTGACGAATATATCTTTCTTCAGGTCGCCTCCGACCATGAAGCCGATAAGGCCTAATGCGAAATAGTTGAACGGCTTGAGCGCGTCGATCGCGTCGGTGTACTCGCGTCCTTCGTACAGGGACTTGCC
>CAZYBX010000051.1:0-8956 GCA_964645565.1 uncultured Planctomycetia bacterium
CCCCCTCGGCCCCCAAAAACTCGTGCCCTGCCCCTCCGCGCCCCCACCCACCGCCCCACGTCCCTAAAAGGGCGCCATATTAGGGTGTGAAAGGGTCGTGCTGCACAGGGATTCCGCCTGAAAGGCGGTATATTTACTTATCAATTTACAAATTAAAAACAGAGGAGGTAGAATGTCGCTTGATACCAATGTCATCAAAAAAAAGAACTTCGTTTATACCGTCAAGATGACGGGTTCGCTCGATTCCGGGACATACGAGGCGTTCGAGGAGGAGCTCAATGAGATCATAGACGAAAACACAAAGGCGGTAGTCTTGGACCTGGCCGGCCTCGATTATATATCAAGCGCAGGAATAAGGGTGGTGATCTCAGCCGAGAAATCACTCAAGAGAAAAGGCGCGAGCTTCGCGATGATCAATCTTCAGCCTCAGATCAAACGGGTCTTCGAGGCGATGAAGATCCTGCCTATCTTCAATATATTCGAGGATACGGAAGAGGCTGACAAATACCTGGATGAGATCATACAGGAAGAGATAGGCAAGGAAAAGAAGTGAAAAAAGAAGCGGACAGGATAGCTGCTTTTGTCGACCTGGAAGACCGCTGGGAGAAAGGCCACCTTAAGGCCGCTTTAAAGGGAAAAGTCTCGGTCCGCGGCTATAAGGAAACGGCTGATCTTGTGCTTGATAAAGCGAAAGAGGCCTCTATATTATCCACATTTATCAACTCTAAAGTGACGCCTCAAGTGATAGATGCTTTGCCGAATCTAAGGTTTATAGCCACCCGCTCCACGGGATTTGACCATATCGATACCCGATATGCCCGCTCCAAGGGTATCGCGGTCTCAAATGTGCCCACTTACGGGGAAAACACCGTAGCCGAGCACACGTTCGCGCTTATTTTATCGGTAGCCAGGCACCTCAAAAAGGCCCAATCCAAGATAAGCCAGGGCGACTTTTCCATAAAGGAGCTCATAGGTTTTGACCTTAAGGGAAAGACCATAGGCGTCATAGGCACCGGCCATATAGGCCTCAGGGTGATAAAGATGGCCGTGGGGTTCAGCATGAACGTCCTGGCCTTTGATCCCGTCCAAAACCACTTTTTGGAGGAGGTCCTGGGGTTCAAATATGCCGATTTTGATACGATCCTGCGGAAATCCGACATTATAAGCCTGCATGCCCCTTATAACCAGAAGACCCACCACCTGATCAATAAGGACAGCATACAAAAGATCAAAAAAGGGGCGGTCCTCATAAATACGGCCCGCGGCGGCCTGGTGGATACTATAGCCCTGACCGAGGCCCTTGATCAGGGCATACTTTCCGGGGCAGGGCTGGATGTCCTGGAGGGGGAGGACATGATACTGGAGGAGAAGCAGCTCCTCAGGAAAAGGAAGGACCTCTATAACCCGGACAAGCTAAAGCTGACCATCAGAAATTGCTTTATTCTACAGCGGGAGAACGTCGTTTTTACGCCGCATACCGCGTTTTACTCAAAAGAGGCCATACAGAGGATCCTCGATACCACAGTCGCCAACATAGAGGCATTCTTAAAGGGCAGCCCTATAAATGTAGTCAATTAATATATATCGAAGGGGTATTTATTATGGTCATATGCTCATAATAAATAGGGGGTTAGCTTGAGGCCTAAAGGCAGACCTAAAAAACCAAGACGCATAGAAACCGAACCAAAGATATTGACATTCAGCCCCAGGGGCAAGCCCGGAAGGCCCGATGAGGTCGAGCTGAAATATGAGGAGCTTGAGGCTATAAGGCTTGCGGATCAGGAGAGGCTAAAGCGGATAGAAGCGGCCGCCAGGATGGGCATTTCAAGGCATAGTTTTGACAGGGTCTTAAAAGGGGCAAGGGGGGCGGTGGCAAACGCGCTTATAAGCGGCAAAATAATCAGGGTCTCGGGAGGGGTCTACAGGATAAGCGGGAAGCCTGATAAAGGGCATAAAAGGCCGGAGGATCAAAAAGCCGGCAAGGAATAAAGCGTATTGCATATGAATATTGTGCGGGCGCCGTATAAACAGGCGCCATTATTTAAATATAGCCAACGTCCTATAATATATCTTATGTTAACTACGCCATAGAGAGAATTAAGCTGTAACATACTGTTACTATGTAAGTTACAGCTTTTATCTTTTAACCTGTGGATAAGATGTTTTTATATCCGCCCTTCCATATGTAGGTCTGTCAGACCATAATTGACATAATAGAATTTTTTTGCCATTTTTTCTTGATTTTGATAATATAATAAGGTATACTATATCGAGGATGGCTCAACCGAAGATGTCCCGTTTTCGGGTCGAGATTAAATCTCAAATGTGAGGTTGTCGCCATCCTTTTTTATTTTTACTTATTTCGGATCATTGGGATCTTTTTCAGAACTTGTTTGCGCGGTTTCATCAGGGCGTTATATCGTGAATTTTTTTATGCGGGTCTCGGATTTTATCAAAGCTTTTTTGCTTATATTTTTTCTTATTTCGTTATCCGGTTGCGGATTAAAGATACCGATCCCGACCTCTATCCCAATACCATCTACGTGGCCCATACCTCTCCCCTTTCCATGGCCTTTTTAGGCATAAAAATACCCGGTATTTATAGACCGGGTATTTATAACTATGGGTTTAATATCAATCAGTTTTTCTCTTTATTCAACAGAATTTCCCATTCCCTGTCTACGCCTTGCTGGATCTTTCCTATAGCTTCTTCGGTCAGATGCCTGAATCTGCCCTGGCCGCCGAAGTATTCGCTGACAGGCTTTTTGACACCGGGCTTCCTGTTGATCCTGTATACGCCGTATTCCACCTCGTAGATCGGATATATGCAGGTCTCGTAAGCCAGCCTTGCCATTTTTATCGTAAGGTGTGAGGTGAATTTCCATCCCACGGGGCAAGGGGACAGGATCTGTATGAATTTAGGCCCTTTTATAGATTTGGCTTTTTGCATTTTTGCGATGAAGTCTTCCGGAAACGCTACATTTGCCGTAGCCGTGTAGGGGATCTTATGCGCTGCCATTATCTCGACCATGTTCTTCTTGGGGCCGGTCTTATAGTTTTTTACGGGCGTGGTCGTCGTCCACGCCCCGTGCGGCGTTGAAGAGCTTCTCTGTATACCGGTATTCATATAAGCTTCATTGTCATAGCAGACATAGATTATGTCATCTCCCCTCTCCACCGCTCCCGAGAGGGCCTGTATGCCTATATCCATCGTCCCGCCGTCCCCCGCCCATGCCAGCACAGACACATCGTCTATCCCCTTTATCTCAAGCGCGGCCTTGATGCCGGATGCGGCGGAAGCCGCGGTCTCAAATGCGGTGTGGAAAAGAGGGACTTTTGTGGAGGAATACGGGAATGGGCCGTCTATCACGGACCAGCAGCAGGCCGGTATTGTGACTATAGTCTTTTCCCCAAGAGCCTTTAACGCGTATCTGAACGCCAGTGTGCCGCCGCAGCCCTGGCACGCTACGTGCCCGGGTGACATCAATTCTATGCTTGGTATGGTAAGCTTCATTTTTTTACACCAACCCAGACCATCTCGTTTTTCCTGCCCGGCTTCGACAAGCCTTCCGCAATATCGATTATTTCATCTACCAGGACGTCCCGGCCGCCCAGCCCCGCTATAAAGCCGTATATAGGGGGCCTTTCTTTTTCATTATACATAGCTGATTTAGTCTCCTGGAAGAAGATGCCCTCGTTTCCGAACGATATATTGCGGTCTATCACTCCTGCCGCCTTCACTTTTCGCATGATATTCTTTATCTCTTCCTTAGGGAACGGCCTGAAAGACCTCACCCTTAAAAGCCCCGCCTTCTTCTTTCTCTTTCTCAGCGCGTCGACGGCGTCCTTCGCCGTCTGAGCCAGCGCGCCGGCGGTCACCAGCAGCACTTCTGCGCCGTCTGTCTTATATTCCTCGATCAGTCCGTACCTTCTGCCCGTGATCCTGCCGTACTCCTCCCCCGTTTTTTTTATCAAAGGGACGGCAAGTTCCATCGCCTTTTGTATCTTGTATCTGAGTTCATAATACCATTCGGGGCCGGTCAGTCCGCCGAATGTATGTGGATGGTCCACATCCAGTTTATATTCCGGTTCATACGGAGGTAAAAAGCCGTCTATTATTTTTTGATCCGGCATGTCGACTATTTCGCTTGTATGCGAATGGTAAAAGGCATCCAGGACGACCATGCCGGGTAAAGATACCTTTTCACAGATCTTATAGGCCTGGATCACGGAATCCGTTACTTCCTGGTTGTTTTCGCAGTAAAACTGCAGCCAGCCTGTATCGCGCTGGGCAAGCGAGTCTGTCTGTTCGCTCCATATATTCCAGGGAGGCCCCATGGACCTGTTTATGTTCGCCATTACGACCGGCGTGCGGGCGCCTGTCGCCCAGTGCAGCATCTCGTGCATCAGGGCAAGGCCTTGAGAGGAGGTCGCCGTGAACGCCCTCGCTCCTGCCGCCGATGCCCCTATGCAGGCCGCCATGGCTGAATGCTCGGATTCCACTTTTATGAATCTGGCAGCTAATTCTCCGTTTGCCACCATTTCCGACAGCCTCTCCACTACTTCGGTCTGAGGCGTGATCGGATACGCGGCTATGACCTCTGCGCGCGCCAGTTTCGCTCCGAAAGATACCGCATGGTTACCCGTCAAGACCTGCTTCATCTTGTACTATTTCTCCTCTTCCTCGACTTTTATCGCCTTCACCGGACACTCCTCTATGCATATCGCGCAGCCCTTGCAGTAATCAAGGTCGATATAAGGCTTGCCTTCCCTGATTTCGATGCACGCGTCCGGGCAGAATTTCCAGCATAACATACAGGATGTGCATTTGCTGTGGTCTATCACCGGTTTTATAGAACGCCATTTACCGGTTTTGTTATTACGGGTGTCGGCCAGAGATATGGCCGCAGGCGGAAGATCGCTCTCTTTCCTGAACGTCGTCTCTTTTTTAACCTTCTTGCGTTTTTTCATACGCCTCTTCCGCTGCCTTGACGTTATCATCGGTCTTTATCGCGGCCATTTCTCTTATAGCTTCGGTCAGGGCTTTCATGCCTATTTCTCCTGTATAACCCGCAAAAGCCCCAAGGATCGATGTGTTTACTATGGGCGCGCTTTTTGAACCCACTCCGTGCCTCGAGGCTATCCCTCCGGCGTCTATAGTGTAGACCTTGTGGTTTTTACTAAACGGGTATGCCTCTTTTGCCATCTTTGTGTTTATTATTATCGACCCGCCGCGCTTCAGCCCTTTGGTCACGTCTATTTTTTCAAGCAAGGTGGGGTCGAGTACGATCACGTAATCAGGATCTGTTATGGGCGTCCTTTTCCTTATTTCGACATCGGATAATCTCGTGTATGCCGTTACCGGGGCGCCCCTGCGCTCGACCCCGAAGAAGGGGAACGACTGCACGGTCCTCCCCTCCTTAAAAGCGGCTGTCGCCAGGATCCTTGATGCTATGACCGCGCCCTGGCCTCCCCTTCCGTAAAATGTGATCTCTTTCATTTTCTCTATTTATGTTTTAGCAGGGCGTCTTTGTCTATATAGAATGCTTTATCCACGCCGGTCCCCTGCCAGAATTTCTCGAACTGCGCCCTGTACGCCTTTACGGTCTCTTCCGACCTTATCAGCAGTACGTTCTCATCGTTCCTTAAATCGGCGCTCGCGGTCCAATTATAGGACCCCGTGATAAGAAGCTTATCGTCGATTATGCAGAATTTGTTATGCATAATCCCTTCCCCGCCTGCGATCTTGACGGGGACGCCGTTTTTCTTTAAAAAATTTATTTTAGAGTAGTATTCACGGGAATTTTCCCCGTCCGCGTATACTCTGACCGCCACTCCGCGCTTGGCGGCCATTACGAGCGCCTTGGCCAGAGGGCGCGATGTCAGGTGATAGATCGCGAGTTCTATGGTTTTTTCGGCCCCTCCGATCTCTTCCAGTATCACCCTTCCGCATTCATCCGCCGGAGAAAAAAACGCCTTTATATCCGTATTCTCTGTGCGACCGGCGGAGGTAATGAGGGATGTCGATAAAAAAAGAATCAGAAGGGTAAGTTTATGCCGCATCGGATCTATATCGTGAGAAGCGAATCCACGCCCCCGAAGTCATTAGGCACTGTTTTTAAGTTTTCAGGATCCGGGATCCATTCGCCGTCTACGATGAATTTATACTTGTAAGTGCCGGGTTTCAAGGCCATCCGTTTTTCCCATGTACCGTCCGGCAGGCTCTCCAGACGGCTGTAATCGTCCGCCTTCCAGTTGTTGAAATCGCCCACAACATGTACGCTCTGAGCGGCCGGCGCAGAAAAGGCAAACCTCTGGATCTTGAGCTTATTCCTCATCTCGGACATGAAGTTTTCGGCTTCTCTGTAGAAGTCGTCCAGAAATAACCTCCTGGCGTCTACGATGATCTCGTCGGCGAGCGAGGCGTAGTCCCTTGCCCCGCTAGAATACTTATCGAATTTTATCGCGGGCAAGCCGCGAGCGGCGGCCTCCCTTAAGGCGGTATTGACCCCGATCAACGTATCGAATATATTGTCTTTAAAATACATATTTATCTCTTGCGCCATATTTTTGGCGTATTTTGTCCTTTTATCGAACATGGTTACCAGGCCTTTTACTTTCGGCGCCCTTTGCAGCTTTAACTGGATAAGCTCCACCATGTTTATAAGCTTTCCCACGCCCATCAAGGACAGGGAGCAGCATTGAAGCGGGACTATCAGCAGGTGCGAGGCCCGAAGCGCGTTAAATGTCAGAAAGCCGAGGCTCGGCGGGCAGTCGATGACGACAAAATCGTAAGTAACGGTAAGCGAATCAACGGCTTTATAAACTGCCGATATAGCGTCCCCCTCGTTTCTTAGCTCCTGCTCTATGGTACTGAGGAGTATGTGTCCGGGCGCCAGATGGAGGTTTTCCCAGATATTCAGTATCACGTCCGAAAGCCTCCTCCGCCTCATATCATCCCTTGTCAATACGTTGTACATAGACCTGTCTAATTGCTCGGTCTTTATGCCGATACCGAAAGACGCGTGCGACTGCGGGTCCAGGTCGATCAGGAGGACCCTGTTGTCTTTTAGGGCAAGAGAGGCGGCCAGATTGACCGCCGTAGTGGTCTTTCCGCATCCGCCTTTTTGGTTTGCGATCGATATGACTTTCATAGCCGTTTCAGGATGGCTCCTATCATTGAGACGCCGCCGCGGCGCTGACTATTTTTATGTTTTTAATATAGATGGAAGTGCCGGGCTCATTTTGAGTCGTCTGCGTCCCGAATTCAAAGCCGATATGGTTTATCGCCTTCGGATCGTATGAACCGGTGAAGTTTTTAAAGGGGATAGATACGAATTGCCAGTCCGCCCCCATGTTCTTTTTAAATAGAAAATTAACGGCCTGCGGCATATAAGACTTGGTACCGGCGTCCCTTAAGAATAATTTAAGGCTCTCATTGCCGTAAGTCCCCTTTACGAAGAAGTCCAGCGTGCTGTCTTCCAGGTCCATGGGATAGGAAAGGTCGAAGGCCGTGCTTGCGTAACCAGCCGTCCCGTCGTTAAAAAGAAGGAATCCGCCCTCCATGGCCTTGCTTTTACTCAAAGCCGCCCCGTAGAACCCCACTTTCTTTATGATGCCCTTGTCCGGCATGCTCACTCCGGCGAGAGTGATAGATTTCGGCTTGACGGATAGGCGCATCTCTTGATAGCCTTCCGCTTTAGGAGCGATGTCATCTTTTGATGCGCTCTTCTCCGGCATGACAGCCGGGATCTTTGGCTCTGCGCCGGGGATGACGTCGATATTTATGACTATCTTCCCCCTGAATGCGATGTTTACCAATAAAAGCAATACAGCCAGAAACGATATAAACCATGGGAATATAGCGGTCAGCCGCGGTTCCGCCGTAATTTTTTTGTCCTTACGGTGCGCCGTCTCTATCTTGGGGCCGGGCTTAGCTTCTTTTGTATTCTCTATGGGGTTGAAGATGTATGTGCTGGCGAGTTTTTCCCTTGTATCTACGTCAAAGTTTTGATGCGTGATATGCTCATAACCTTCTGCCTTTGCCTTGCCGGCCGCGCCGCTTTTTTTATCCCACCTGTTATAGTTTAAAAGGTCCAATATTTTACTCAAAGGCCCTCCTCTATTAACAAAATTATATCATAAGAGTATATATATTACAACATGGGAAGGCGGTTATTCGACAAAACAGCTTATTGAAGAAAAGGCAGCGGATCCAGAAAATCGCCGTTTTTCCTGATTTCAAAGTGCAGGTGAGGTTCTATCTTCTTATGTCTTGCGTTTCCCGTTTTGCCGACAAGGCCTATTAGGGATCCCTGCCGCACCCTTTCATTGTCTTTTACCATGACCTCTTGAAGGTGGCCGTATAGCGTCTCATAGCCTTTTGCGTGCCTTATTACGACATATTTGCCCATGCCGCCTCTTTGAAATCTCACAGCCGCCCTCCCTCCCCTTGCCGCCCGCACCTCGCTTTTGACAGGAGCCAGCAGATCGATTCCTCTGTGAGTCCTCCCCCCGCTTCTTCGTGCCCCGAAGGCGCCTTCGCCGTAAGCATCATTTCTTATTATTACTTCCCCGGAATAAAATATAGGCGAGATGAAGGGTTTTCGATCGCGGTAATATGTCCAGTCCAGTATCGCTGCTGCGGGCGCCGCCAGGACAAGGCAGAGCCCCATTACCAGCATCTTTTTCATAAGTTATGTCATATTATCGTGCTGAATATTTTCTCGAGAGCGTAAATACGAATAGCCCTATCATGAATGCGCCGATGAATGCTTCCGAACCGGCGAGAAGCCTATAACCCGCGTTTGCTTTAGGCACCAGGTCCCCATAGCCCAGTGTCGTAAAAGTCACTATGCTGTAATATAAATAATCCCAGAAAGTGAATATTCCGCCGGCTGCGGGGCCTGAAACAGCGCCCAGATGATGAAAAATGGCCGAGTAGATAAGTATGATG
>CAZYBX010000052.1:0-8829 GCA_964645565.1 uncultured Planctomycetia bacterium
GAAAAAAGGGCCATCCGGAAGGGCTACCGCATCATAGCGGGCGTAGACGAGTCGGGCCGGGGCCCTTTGGCGGGGCCTGTGGTCGCCGCCGCGGTCATACTGGGCGATCACAGATTCAAAAACAGGATCGATGACAGCAAAAGGCTCACGCCGAAGCAGCGACGGCTTGCCTGCGACGAGATACTGGAAAAATCGGTCTGCGGAGTGGCCGCCATAGGCCAGGTTGCTATCGACCTGGTGAATATTTACAACGCCACAAGGCTGGCGATGGAGAAGGCCGTCATAGGCCTGGATGTCAGGCCGGATTTCATTCTGATCGACGGCGGTATAAAGCTTAACGGACCGTTTAAAAGCCGGAGTCTGGTGCGGGGGGACAGGCGGTGCCTTTCCATAGCGTGCGCGTCTATCGTCGCCAAGGTCTTCCGCGACAGGATCATGGAGAATATGCACGCGCTTTATCCGGACTACGGTTTTATCCGGCATAAGGGTTATGGAACGGTCTATCATATGACGGCGCTTAAAAAATACGGGCCGACGCCCGTGCATCGTTTCAGTTTTGAGCCGCTCAAAAGTCACTCTGAAGGCAGGTATACATGATCTCGGATTCCATAATAGCTAAAAAAACCAGGCTAAAAGAGATAGAGGATATCGCACGGGACCTGGGAATATCCAAAAAATATGTGGAGCCCTGGGGTCGGTTCAAGGCTAAAATAAATCTGAAGTTCTTTAGCAGCGTCGAGAACCGGCACAACGGTAAGTATATAGTCGTCTCCGCCATAACCCCCACGCCTCTGGGCGAAGGAAAGACCGTTACCAGCATCGGCCTGTCTATGGCCCTGAATAAATTGAACAGAAGATCCATCGTCTGCCTCCGCCAGCCTTCTATGGGGCCGGTATTCGGGACCAAGGGCGGCGGGACGGGCGGCGGCTACTCGCAAGTCCTGCCAAGAGACGATATAAACCTGCATTTTACGGGGGATATACACGCGGTAGGCGTGGCGCATAATCTGCTCGCGGCTTTTTTAGACAACTCCTTATTCAGAAAGAACCGGCTGAGGCTGGACCCCAAGTCCGTCAATTGGAACAGGGTGGTGGATATCAATGACAGGTCGCTGCGCAATATCAAGATAGGCCTCGGCGGAGATCAAAAAGGCTCTAAGAGAAACAGCGGTTTTGACATTACCGTCGCCAGCGAAGTCATGGCGATACTCGCTCTTTCAAAAAATATCCATGATATGCGCACGAGGCTCGGCAATATCACGATAGGGATGACGCGGGAAAAAAAGCCCGTGACCGCCGAAGACCTTAAGATCTCCGGCGCCATGGCGGCTCTTTTAAGAGATGCGATAAAGCCGAACCTGGTGCAGACGATAGAAAATACGCCGTGTTTTATACACACAGGCCCTTTTGCCAACATCGCCCACGGCAACAGCTCCATTATCGCCGATCTCATAGGTCTGAAGATCGCGGATTTCGTCGTGACAGAAGCGGGCTTCGGCGCCGATCTGGGCGCGGAGAAATTCTTCGACATCAAATGCAGGGAGAGCGGACTCAGGCCCGATGCCGCAGTGGTCGTCTGCTCTATCAGGGCGCTTAAGATGCATAGCGGCCGATTTGAAATAAAGGGCAGGCACCTGGACAATAGGCTTTTCGGGGAAAACCTTAACGCTGTCGAGGAGGGCTGTTCGAACCTCCAGAGACAGATAAAGAATATCATAGCCTTTGGAATACCCGTGGTCGTGGCGATAAACCGTTTCAGCTCGGATACCGAAAGGGAACTTGCCCTGGTCAGAAAAAAGGCCATATTCAGCGGAGCGTCGAGCGCGGTAGTCAGCGATGTCTGGAAATACGGCTCAGGCGGCGGATTGAAACTGGCTAAAGCCGTCATGAATGCGGCCGTGAAGGGAAGGGCGCACTTTAAATTCCTATACCCTCTGGATATGCCGATCAAAGATAAAATAGAGACCATCGGCAGGCGCATGTACGGCGCGGGCAGGGTGTCTTATACGCCGCAGGCGGATAGAAATATACGAAGATATGAAAATATGGGCTACGGCGATCTTCCGGTATGCATAGCGAAGACCCACTTGTCACTGAGCCCGGATCCCGATATCAAAGGTGCGCCCGAAGGCTTCACGCTGCCGGTAAGGGATGTGCACGCTTCGGTCGGGGCGGGTTTCCTGACGCCTATATGCGGCTCAATAAGGACTATGCCGGGCCTGCCTTCGGACCCGAGAGGCGAAGAGATAGATATCGACAGCAAGGGGAATATTAAAGGATTATTTTAGAAATAGAGGGGCGGTATGCCTAAAAAGATATATTTGGACGGCTATTTAGATATGCTGGCCGCAAGAAGCCCGGCTCCGGGAGGCGGGAGCGCCGCCGCGCTTGTGGGCTCCATAGGGATGTCGCTTGTCTCAATGGCGGCAAAATATATTTCTAAGAAGGACGGATCCGGAAATACCGGCAGGGTAATACGCTCTTCCGAGACGGCTAGGCGGAGGCTAAGAAGGCTTATGGACGAAGACGAGGCCGCATATCTACGCCTATGGAAAGACCTGAAGAGCGGTGCGAAGAATAAGACGAATTCATATAAAAAAGCCGTCAAAGTGCCTCTTGAGGTCTGCGGCCTGGCGAACCAAGGCATGAGATGGTGCGAATATCTATGCCGCCGCTCAAGGACATCCATTATATGCGACGTGGCTGAGGCGGCGGTGCTTTTAGAGGCCGCTTTTTTGTCGGCTGCGCTGAACGCCACGATCAACCTCTGCGGCGTCAAGGACCGGAGTTACACCAAAAGGGTGAGCGGTCTATTGTTGAGACAGAAACGCCTGGTCAATTTTACTAAAACCAAGATATTAAAAAGATACACGGATAAGGCCGATGTCTACTAAAATATTAAGCGGAAGGGATATAGCCGAAAGGATCAAGGGTTCAGTCAAGCGCGAGATAGGATCCATAACGCATAGGCAAAAGAAGACGTTAAAGCTGGTCTCTCTGCAGATGGGGGAGAGCGCTTCATCGGACTTATACCTGAACAATCAAAGAAGGCTGGCCGAAGAGATGGGCGTAAAATACCGCTCGTTAGTACTCTCGAAAGATGTCACGCAAAAAAGCGTGGAAAAAGCGATAAATAAGCTCAATCTCGACCCGACGGTCACGGGCATCATCATACAGGCACCCGTGCCCCGGCATATAGACGCCGGAGCCTTATCCGCGAATGTCTCGCCGGAAAAAGACGTGGAGGCATTACATCCGGTCAATATAGGGAGGCTTATTTCGGAAAAATGGGAGATCGCGCCTTGCACCGCCGGCGCCTGCATGTCGCTTATAGAGTCGACGGGCGTAGACCTCCGCGGTAAAGAAGCGGTGATAATAGGGCACTCCGGGATCGTGGGAAAACCGCTCTCCCTGATGCTTTTATCCAGGCTCGCTACGACCACCGTATGCCACATAGGGACGTACGAGAAGGGACGGCTGAGGGAGCACGTGAGCAGAGCCGAAGTGCTGATAGTCTCGGTCGGAAGACCCCGGCTTATCAGGGGTCCATGGATACGAAAAGGGGCCATAGTAATAGACGTCGGCATAAACATGGTCAACGGCAAGATCACCGGAGACGTCGATTTTAAAGAGGCCATAAAAAGGGCGTCTTTCATCACACCCGTTCCGGGCGGGGTCGGCCCTGTGACCTCTGCGATGTTGATGAAAAACCTCGTCGCGCTGCACAAGGCGTCAAATAGGTGACATGATGGATTTTCAAGACAAATTAAAGGCTAAAAAATTCGTGGTGACATGCGAGATCGGCCCGCCGAAGGGAGTGGATATTGAAAATTATCTCAGGCAGGCCGACGACGTCAAGGGGAGGGTCGATGCCATAAACGTCACCGACCTGCAGAGTTCCGTCATGAGGCTGGGCTCTCTCGCTTTCAGCAGCCTTCTCGTCAAGAGAGGCATCGAGCCGATATACCAGATGACATGCAGGGACAGGAACAGGCTCGCGTTACAGTCGGACCTTTTGTCCGCATATGTCCTCGGCATCAGAAACATCCTGATCCTGACCGGCGACCATCCGTCTCTCGGGGACCATCCCGAGGCGAAAGCCGTGTATGACCTCGATTCCGTCGGACTATTGAAAGCGGCGAAGGGCCTTGAGGAAGGGAGGGACCTTTCGGGGAGGCCTCTGAAGGGTTCGCCGGGTTTCTGCCTGGGCGCCGCGGTGAATCCCGGCGCGGAGCCGCTTGAACCCGAGATCATAAAGATGAACAAGAAGATAGCCGCCGGAGCGGAGTATTTTCAGACCCAGGCGATTTTTGACGTCAAGCAGTACAGGGATTTCAGGGCGAAGATCGGAGGGATCGATGTGCCTATCCTTGCGGGCGTCGTCGTGCTTAAGTCAGAGAAGACGGCGCACTTCATGAACGAAAAGGTACCCGGCGTTACCGTGCCGGACGGGATCATAAGCGAAATAAGCAAGGCGAAGGACAAGAGCGAGAGGTCTATCGATATCGCGGCAAGGCTGATAGAAGACCTCAAGGGTCTGGCCGACGGCATACACATAATGCCGATCGGCGCGAACGATAAAGTGCCCTCGCTCCTGAAAAAAGCCGGGCTTTAGGCCGGTGATCATGGAAAAGACGACGGTTCAAACGATACTGGACAAAAAGAAGACCGGACAAAAGATCACCATGCTGACGGCCTACGACTATTATATGGCGAAGCTTGTGGACGAAGCCGGCATAGACGCGGTGCTCGTCGGAGATTCCCTCGGAATGGTGGTCCTGGGGTATGGATCGACCGCTGAGGTCACTATGGACGATATGATCCGCCACGCCAAAGCGGTAAAGCGCGGGGTAAGGCGGGCGCTTTTGATAGGCGATATGCCGCATAAGTCTTATGACGATCCCGGAAAAGCGGTCGAGAATGCCGGGCTCTTCTTTGAAGCCGGCTGCGCCGCCGTCAAGATAGAAGGCGAGTTATACGAATCGGCCGCGGCTATCATCAAAGAAGGCATACCGGTCCTGGGCCATCTCGGCCTCACCCCTCAAACGGCGAGTGAATTCAAGGTCCAGGGAAAAGACGCGGAGGCCGCCGAAAGCATATTAAAAGCGTCCCTGAGGCTCGAAGACGCGGGATGCTTCGCCTTAGTGCTGGAATGCATCCCGGCCGAATTGGCCCGTATAATTACCGGCAGATTAAGCATTCCGACTATCGGGATAGGCGCGGGTCCCGGCTGCGACGGCCAGGTCCTCGTTATTAACGACATACTCGGGTTATACGACAGGCTCAGGCCGCGATTCGCCAAAAGATACGCGGACCTTTCGGAGCCTGCCAGGAACGCTATAGCGTCGTTTAAGGAAGAGGTGGAAAACGGCGCGTTTCCCGCGCGGGAACACAGCTTCACGATGAAAAAGGAAGAACTGGAGAGGTTAAGATGAAAGTCGCTATTGTAGGCCCGGGCGCATTGGGCACGCTATTGGCCGCAAATCTGGCTCGCGCAAAAAACGATGTCTTTCTTCTCGATAACAGCGCCGACAGGGCCAAAAGGCTGTCCGAGAGCCAGTTAAAGGCGGAAGGGGCCGGCGGAAACTATAAGACCAGAGTCAATGTGACGACGGACGCAAAAGATATAACAGGTTCGGCCGCGGTATTTCTATGCGTAAAGTCATATGACACCGAGAGCGCGATAAAGGCCGTAAAAGACTTTGTCAAAGACGACGCATATGTCGTCAGCCTTCAGGACGGCATAGGGAATCTGCAGCTCATAAGCGAATACATAGACCCTGAGAGGATAATAGGCGGGATCACCTCTCACTGGGCCGCGCTTTGCGGGGAGGGCTGGGTCAGACATTTAAGCAAGGGCGAGACGATCATCGGCCAGGACAGCGGCAAGGTGCTGGGCGGCATAAGGGAGATATCATCCGTGCTCGCCAAGGCGAATTTCCCGACCAAGATCACCAAAGACGTGAATTCCGCGGCCTGGAGCAAATTGATAATAGACGCCGGCATAAATGCCCTGAGCGCTATAACGAGGCTCAAAAACGGCATGCTGGTCAAGAACGAATTTACCAGAGAGATCATGAGGCGGGCTGTGTCGGAGGGCGTCAAGGTGGCCAAGCGCAAAAAGATAAAACTGGCATATGACGACCCTATTCAAAAGGCGGAATCGGTCTGCAGGGCTACCGCAGACATGGTGTCGCCGATGCTGCAGGACGTCCTGGACCGCAAGCAGACAGAGATAGATTATATAAACGGCGCGATCGTCAGGCAGGGCAAAAGCCTCAATATCAAGACCCCCACCAATGATATGCTTGCCGAGCTCGTCAAGACCATAGAGACCAATTACGGAAACTCGGTATGATGAGGTGTATGTATGTTTTTACAGATCGGTGAAAGGATAAATAGCTCGAGAAAGACGATAGCGCGCGCCCTGGACGCAAAAGACGAGTCGTTTATCAGGAAAGAGGCTTCCATCCAGAAAGCCGCCGGCGCCGGGATGCTCGATGTAAACTGCGCATTTAATTCCAAGGATGAGGCCCTCGACATGGAATGGGCCGTACGGATAGTGCAGAGCGAGACAGGCCTGCCGCTTTCGATAGACAGCCCCGACCCTGAGGCCGTCGAAGCGGGGCTCAGGATACACAAGGGGAAGGCCCTGATAAACTCGATCACGCTCGAAAAAAGCAAAGCGGAAGCCATCCTGCCGCTCGTGAAAAAATACGGCGCGCGCGTGATCATTCTGACGATGGACGAAGGAGGCATGCCTTCGGACGCCGTTCAAAGGCTGGAGCTCGCCGGGAAGGCCGCGGAAATGATCAAGGAGCACGGCATATCCCGGGATGACATATTCATCGATCCTCTCGTCAGGGCGATAAGCAGCGAACCCCGGCAGGGAACAGAGGTCATAGATAGCGTCAAGCTCATCAAATCAAAATATAACTTGAAGACCACATGCGGCCTCAGTAATGTCTCCTTCGGCCTGCCGGAAAGAAGCACCCTTAACGCCGTATTTCTGGCGATGATGCTGAGCGCGGGGCTGGACGCGGCCATATTGGACCCGACGAACAAAAAGATAAGGGCCGTCCTGAAGGCTTCGGAGGCGCTGTTGGGCAGGGATGAATATTGCAAGGGGTACCTCAAAAGCTACAGAGACGGACTTCTAGTATAGGAGAATGTATGGGAAAAGGGCCCAAGAGGATATTTATAGCGGCGACGAGGCAGAATGACGGCAAGACCACGGTCTCGCTCGGGCTGATCGCCGCGCTTCAGGAGCGATACGAAAAAGTGGGCTTTATCAAGCCCGTAGGGCAGAGATATCTTATCGAGGGCGGCGTCAAGGTTGATGAGGACGCGATCCTCATAGAAGTCCTCTGCAACATCAAGGACGACCTTCGGGACATGAGCCCTATAGCCGTGGAAAGGGGTTTTACGGAAAAATATATCAAGCGCCCGAGAAAGACCGGACTCGTAAAGAGGATCAGGAAGGCGTTTCATAATGTCGCCAGGTCCAAGGACGTCGTGATCATCGAAGGCACGGGTCACGCCGGAGTGGGTTCGTGTTTCGACCTTTCTAACGCCATGGTCGCCAATATATTAGACTCCAAGGTCCTCCTGATATCCTCCGGCGGCATCGGGAGGCCCATAGACGAGATCATGTTGAACGTCGCTTTGTTCGAAAAACAGGGAGTCAAGGTCGCGGGGATCGTGATAAACAAAGTCATGGACGAGAAATACGGCAAAGTCAGCGAACTCGTCAGGAAGGGCCTTAAGAGAAAAGGGGTGGACGTTATGGGCGTGATGCCGTATCAGAAGCTTTTATCCGCCCCCACGGTGGGCGAGATCTCCGAGGAACTCGGCATAGATTTCATATACGGCAGGATGAACGCCCACAATACGGTAAGCAAAGTGCTTGTGGGCGCGATGGAGCCGCACGAAGCCTGGAATTACGTCGAGGAAGGCAGCCTGATCATAACACCCGGCGACAGGGAGGACATGATCCTCATGGCCATGAGCTCATATCTCCTAAGGCCCAAGGCGACTTCCCGGATCGCCGGAATAGTGCTGACGGGCGGCATAATTCCTCATAAGCGCATAAACGCCCTTATGGAGAGGAGCGGCATCCCTGTGCTTATGTCCAAGAAAGACACCTATGCGATCACTTCCGAGGTCCATGACCTGGTAGTTAAGATAAAACCCACCGACGCCTTAAAAGCCAAGACCGCCATCAAGCTGGTAGAGAAGCATATAGACATAGATCTTCTGATGAAAAAAATAGCATGAAAAGAGCCCTTCGCCTGACCGCCCTCCTTATTCTGCCCCTGCTTCTGTCCGGCTGTTCCGACAGAAAGATAGTCCGCCGCACGGGCCTATACATGGGGACGACGATTGAGTTCGATATCGCCGCGACCGGAAAGGAGGCCGAAGCGGCCGGTGCGGCATGCGACGCCGCCGAAGACAAGATAGCCGAACTTGACGGGTCGTTCTCGATATTCAGGGATTCAAGCCTTGTATCAAGGATAAACAACGACAGAGAAAAGAAAAGCGTAAAGGTGACGCCGGAGCTTTTCAGGCTGATAGAGAGATCGAAAGAGTACTATGACCTCACGCAGGGCGCCTTTGACGTCACAGTCGGGCCCCTTACCGAAATATGGGGTTTCGGCGCCGGGAAAATGCCGGAACCGGATAAGCGGGCGGTCTCGGAAGCGCTTGAGCACATAGGCTCCGACAAGATAACGCTCGGCCGCGCGGACCTTTCTTTGAATTTTGAGGACCCGGGGATGGCCCTCGACCTCGGAGGCACCCAGCCCACCGGCTTCTTCAAGGTGTACCACG
>CAZYBX010000053.1:0-7201 GCA_964645565.1 uncultured Planctomycetia bacterium
AAACAAACAACGAGATCTACAAAATAAAACACAAACTATCCAAACACGACGAAAAAACGAACAAGGAGGAGCTCGATAAAGGCGAGTCAGTGGACTGGCAGAAGGCGCTGGAGGGGCTGGCCCTGGCCAGGGAGATAAGGTACAGGACGATGGAATTAGAGCTTATCAATGACTACATTGGGCTTTATGTGCATCAAGACCTCAAATACGGCGACGCGGAAGTGATAAACCCGGATGACATTGTAGGTAAGACGAAAAACAGGGTACCCGCGAACGCCGACATCCTGGGCATAAATAATGACATGGACAGCATATTATACTGGGCATACCAGCGCCAGAATCAGGTGCAGTTGGAATACGATAAAGCGGAGGATGACCTCGTCAAGGCGGTCCAGGATGAAGAGCAGGCGCTGAGGGATTACGTGAACGGTCCGGCTGAGAATAAAGAATCCCTTAAGAAGGATTGGCTCGCCGCGCGGGACAGAGTTGAAAGCCTGGAGAAAAAACTGGGCACATTAGAGGCCGCCTTGGAGGCCATAGGCAGGGATATAGGCAGGCTTAAGGCCATAAGGGACGACCTGAGGGGCCGCAATCTTACCGCCGAGGACATGAAATTCATCAACATGGGGATCTTCGGCAAGGACCTCGACATACTGGCCGTAAACGGATTAGTGGGCATGGCAGAGGCCAATGTCACAAACGCCAGGACGTTTCTTAATATGCTTGAGGATAAATTGGCCGGCGCGACTATAGCGAAGGATACGGCCCTTTTGGAGCGCAACAAGGCATTAAACGCTCTTACGAGTACTGTGCTGGGAGAAGAGGGGCTTGTCGCGATCATACAGGCCATGAGGACGCATAAGATCGACCTTGAGGCGCAGTTAGAAAAGATACTTCCGGAATACCACAGCCTTCTCACGAAATGGCTGAGGGTAGACCCGCAGGGGGTCGCTATAAGCGCCGAAGACCTGGCCGGAAAGAGGCCTTTCCTTATATACGCCAAGGACTATAAAGACGAAGAGACCGGGAAGAACTATCTCGAGCTTCTCAAGGGAGACCTGAACGCGCTATACATGGCCGGAATGATCACCGAATCCGCCAGGGACGCGCTCGGCAGACGCATAGACGAGATACCCGCGAGGTATATACGCTGGGCGGATAAGGTGAGAGAAGCGCTCTTCTACCGCCTCAAGATAGATAAATACGATATAGACTCAGAGGGCGAAGTGCCGCTATATATGATAAATAACGTAAATCTCCGGGCCGAGGAGGCCAGGATGGTCCAGGAGATCGATGTGGAAAGCGCCAGGTCCGAACCTGATGAGGAAAGGCTAAAGAACATCAATACGGCGCTTCAATTGATACGGGAAGCCATCGATATAGAATATACGGCCGATAACGGCCTGCTTAAAGTGCTTGAATTCTTCCGCGACACCGCTGAAAGTCTGCTCAAGCAGGTAGACAAATACAAGGCCGCCATAGACGCGCAGAGAGTAAAAGAGGCCCAGGCGGCGTATGATGTCGCGGACTGGCAGGTCAGCGTACTGGAAAAAGAATTGGCCAGCGTGCGCGGCAAGGCCATAGGAAGACTGGTTGAGTTCAAGACAGATCTCGAGGCCGCCAAAGATTCGATAGTCTCCGTGACACATATGAGGATACTCAGCCTGTTGGACGAGATATTTTATACGCGCTTTGATGAGCTCATAACCGCCGAGAACGAATTCGAGACTCTTAAGAGGATGGTGGCCCTCGTGGGGCTTGAGGCGCAGACAGACCGTTATGACATCCGTAAATACTACGACGCCAAGGAAAACGTCGAGACCAAGAGAATAGCGCTCGATAATAAGCTGAAAGAGCTTGAAGGACTGATAAACAATAGCGACGCGGCGCTTTCGCAAAAGTGGAGAAGCTTCTACGAGAGCGTAAAGTCGGAGGTGACCGGCAATTTCAACCTCATGAGCGAACTAAAGAACGTCGAGCTCTCGGGCGACAAGGAACAGCTCGAGCTTATGCAGGCAAAGAGGAGAGAGCTTGAAGGCAAGCTCAAGGAGCTGAACGACCTGGTGCGGGACGTGAATGACGGCACGGTAGACGCCGGAGCCAAGTGGGAAGAATACACGCTCCCCGGGAAGGACGACCTCCTTAATGATTACGACGACCTGATGGACAGGGCTTATGTGAAATCCCTCGAAGCGCTTATAGGGATGTACGAAGAAGACATAGCGGCCATCAATAGGGGCGAGATACCCGCGGACAGGGAAATCGTGGTATGGAACGCCAATGACCAGCGAAAAATTGTGCACGGCCTCTTCGAGACCACATGGATGATACTGACCGGCGATACCTATATAGCCGAGGAAGGCACCGATGAATATTCATACTGGGAAAAGGACGCCCTGATAAAGATGCACGAAAAACTTAAAGAGGAGATCGAAAGCGGCTCCATCTTAGCCGCGTTTATCGAAAACTCCGTCTATACCACAAGGTTCGAGAAGGGGGCAGGCTATTTTGACAAGCTTGGATATATAGAAGCGCTTCTTAACTTTATACAGACGCCTTCGGCCAAAGCGCGGCTCCAAGCGGCCGGCAAAGACGCCGTTACCATGCAGGGTATCATCGGCATGCTCGAAGAGCATTTCAGATCCCAGCCGGATCTATGGCTCAAGGTAAAGGAAATGGCGGCAGACTGGAAGGCGGCGGACGGCCAGAAAGAGATATATACGAGGATACTGGAGGAGGGCCAGGCATTCTCAGATATCGCCGCTTTTATGGAGGGGCTGGAGAGCGAATATGCGGGCGAGATCGAAGGCCTTAAGAACAATGCGAGGAACATCTTCACCGCGATGAGGGGCGCGGTCCAGAGCAGATTAGGCCAGGAGAGGTCCGCCACCGGCAACCCTTATTTTGAGGGAGACTGGAATAAAGTGCTCGGCGTCCTCGACCATATATATGAGTGCTATATGGAAAACCCGTCCGTCCTCGCGACGGATCCCGCTGACGGCGTCTATGAAATGCGGTCTGTAAACGGCTCCACCGTCCTCATGCCGAAGCTCGGCTGGGAAAAGACAATCCCGAGGATGTACAGCGGAGACGGAAAGGCCGGCCAGACAGCCAGGACGCCCTTCGCGAATTATCTTATACAGAACCTCTCCGGGATCATGAATGAATCCGATATATTTAAATTCATCGATTACTGCGTCCAAATAAACGAAAAGATGAAACCGTATACTACACTCGCCGATAAGGCCGATGATATAAAAGCCGATCCGGCAAAGGCTACCATCGCTTCCGCCAGGAACCTGATAGCCATCCAGGTGGACATGTCAAAGGACAGGGCCGACGCCAAATACGCCGCGTTAAAAACAGCCCTGGAAGCCAGAGGGCTTTCGGCCGCCTTAGTTTCATGGGAGTCAGCCGTTAAGGGAGACCTGAAAGCTGAACAGCAGTCCGTGATAGATAGGTTAAAAACGGAGCTTAGCGGCTTAGGGTACAAGCCTGCCGGCATATTATCCCAGCTCGATTCGCTTGCCTCGACGCTTGAGGGCAGGGGCAAGACAGCGATTGCCCAGCTCGCCAAAGATACTAAAGAAGCGTTCATCCAGGCGCAAAATTCCAACTACCGCGACGGTATCATCAACCGCGAGCTTTTAGATAACCAGGCGGAGTTTGTCCTCGAATTGAGGACCGCGATGGGAGGAACGGCTTCGCAGGCCAATATGGCCGCCGCGAACAAATTGGACGACCTCCTCGGAAGATTGATGGCGGAGGACCGCCAGTCCTACGACGCCTGGATGAAGGATATAAGAACGGCTGAAATAGGTGTCCTCGGGCCCAAGAGAGACCTTTTCGCCGAAGGCATGACGGCGGAAGCAGAGGACCCGGCCGTCGCCGCGTTGAAAGACCTCTCAAATAAGATAGGCGATAAGGCGAGGAACGGTACGGGCCTTTCGGCAAACGACCGCGACGAGCTTCTGAAGCTTCAGAAAGACATAAACGGATTGATCGACAAAGTCGAAAAGTATAGAGACATGTTCTATATGAACATCTATCTTAGCGACGAAAGGGACATACAGAAGAGGCTTTCAGCCAAGAACCCGGGCTCCTATACCGAATATACCGCTCTCCTCTCCAACCTTATAACGGAAAACGCGGAATATCAGAGCCTCTGGCGCGAGATACCCGCTTTAAGAGATGCCCTTTTGACAAGGATAAAGGCCAGGGCTCCGGATGTCCTTAAAGCGTGGGAGGTCGCGCAGTATTCCGGCCTCATCGCCAAATACACAGGCGAGGTCAATACCCTTACGGGCGACATAAACGGCCTCAACGGCACGATCCTGGACAGGACAAGGGAGTATTTCGAAGGCCTGGCTGACGCGCTGAGAACGGCCGGCCATGGCGCGCTCGCGGATACTATTTATAAACAGGGCTCCGCAATAGACCTTGTATCCAAGCGCGAGGCGCTCATCGACGCTAAGTATAATGAGAGGATAGTGGCTGCCGAATACGCCAGGCTCAACGCGCTTAAGGGCAAGGGTATCGAGGTGTCGAAGGAGCTGAGAGACATCACGGACAAACTCGCCGGCCTTTCCAAGAAAATCCAGCTCGCGGACGAGGCGTTCAACGGCGCGCTTACCGCGGCCATGACAGAGGTCCTCAAGCCCGAATACAGCTCCTCGGTGCGGGCGTATATGGGCGCTGTCATCGAGGGCATAACGCAGGACAGGATGGCCGAGATCAGGCAAGAGCAGCAGATAGACCGCCATGTTACAAAATGCTATTCGAATATCATGGAGGGGTCATCGGCGCTTCTCGCGGGCAACCCTACCGCTCTCTTGGACATGGTCGAGGCGGCTTTAGCCCAGACTTCGAATCCGGAGACAAGGAGCAAGCTCCAGAGCATCCTCGACAGCGCGCGGGAGGCGAGGGACGAAAACGGCGTCAAACAAGGCATCGTGAAGCTCGTCGACAATGCCAGGGCGACCGCCGCTCTATTGCTTGTGAAGCAGAGAGAGCTCTCAGGCAACCAGTTCGATCCCGCATTGCAGGCAGAGGTCAAGGCATTATACATAAAGAAACAGGTCCAGGAAGCGCTTGCCAAGGACGCGGTCTACAGGCTTGTCACCGGCCTTATCAAGACGGATATCACTATACTGGAAGCGTGGGAAGGGGCTCACAACATATTTGTACCTACAGAGGATATATCCACTCTCAAATATGACTTAAACGAACTCCTTAGGGTATGGGGCCTCGATAAGGGCGTAACTCCGGTAAGCGCGGTCTGGATGAGCTTCTATAGTGACGCCCTCGGGCCTGATACCATATCCAGTATCCTTGCGCTGGAGGATCAGTCGGTGCTGTCGGTCGCGAGGAAATTGAGGGACATAGTCGCGGATAAGATAGTGGCGCAGGAAAAACTCTTCAATCTGGAGTCATGGCTCTATGCCCATGATGAAGTCTCACAGCAGAGGGAATCAGTTCTACCCGAATGGCTGCGGCAGATATTAGATGAGACAGGCGCCTCTAAAGACACAAGAAATCTTATAGAGGTTCTCTTTACCGAGGTCCCGAATGAGTTCTCCAACTGGCTGCAGAACTGGAGGGACGTCTGGAACGCGTGGAAGGGTGAGGCGCCGAAGACAGAGTTCAACGCGGTTACATCGGTGGTGTGGCAGCAGAACATATGGTCAGGGCTCTTCGCGAACGCCGAGACGGGCGCCCTCGGAGGAGGCGGTTACGAGGCGTACGCCTACGGCCAGGCCATAATAGACATCAAGCTTATCGAATACGCCAAGAAGACAGGCAACGCGCCTATTCTGAAGAGCACGACTCCGCTGGAACAGGTGGAAAAGAACCTCAAGTTCTTCAATGATGTCTATCTCCGCGACAGCGAAAACGGAGAAAACCCCGAAGGCTTTACCGGGTTCTGCAACATGTATTTGGTCGGCGGCGAGGAAAAAACCGAGAAGGAAGCCAGGGCGAAGGAGACCGGCCCGAACGCGTGGATGCTGAAGGCGCTTGTATTCTACAGGATGCAGACCGGCAGGGACACCTACCTTGCGATGGAAAACGCGCTCGCCGACCTCATAATGAACAGGCTTCAGCAGGAGCACGGAGGCGTCAAGGCGGGCCTTGATTACGATCAGGACCATTACGTTACAGAGCACCAGTTCTCGGCATATGACGCTCTTATGGATAAACACGCCGCGACAGGCGAGTTTATGTCGGAATATCTGATCGCGGCGCACAATATAAAGGTCTTCGTAACGCAGTATCTCGCCGATAAGGATAATAAGCGCTTCTACGCGGGTATCGACGGCGAGCTCAAGGCAGTGGACGGGCGCTACGCCGTGGACCTCATCACCTGGCCCATACAGGCCTTCAGCTTCGAAGAGATAGAGGAGATGCTGGGAGAAGGCGGCTACGAAGGCCTATTGAGCCATCTCGATAAATTCAAGGTCCGGGACAATTATTACGCTAAATACAAGGTCCCGCTGCCGATAAGTGGCTGGCTCGATTCCAAAAGGAGGGCCGAGATCCTGGAGTCCCTCGGCTTCCTGCCTTTAGAGGTGGAAGGATTGTGTCCCGTGGCAGAGACAGACGCCCTCGGCGGAAAACGCGTCATCGACTTCGACCTCACATCCCAGGCCATAATAAGCTGGTCAAGGGCGAGCAAGGTAATGCGGGCCAAAGCGAATGCCGAAACGGATACTCAGAAAAAGGGCTTGCCGACAAGTATGCCGAATACGCGGTTTATTACGAGAAGGAGCTTGAAAGCGCGCAGACTCAGAGCAGAAACGATCCGGATGGATACGGCCTGCCGCAGGCCTCGAGCCCGGGCGTTACGTTTACAGGTTCTATCATGCATGACGACGTGCTCCATACGACCGCCACTATCATGTTTGACTGGGCGAGAGGCGAGTTCTTCAATCCGTTCGGCCTCGAAAGCGTGCAGGCCGACCCGCAGATACTGACCAGGGCCGTCGTGAGCGACATAGTGAACCAGTCCAGGTTCCTCAATCCCTCTAAAACGGAGAACTTCGTCACATCACAGACAGGGCTCGCCGAAGACATAGACGGGAAGCTCGTCTTCCAGAGGAAAGACCCGAACGCCCCCAGCCGGTACGACGGCATGATGAGAAGCGCCTTCTATTCCTCCTCCAAGGTCGGGGATTCCGACACGCAGTTCATCAGGAGGACTATA
>CAZYBX010000053.1:7211-8720 GCA_964645565.1 uncultured Planctomycetia bacterium
AGGCAATACAGACAGCGATATCGTGGCGTTCGGGCCAAGCGTCAATATAGGTTCATATATGCAGGACGGGGAACGGAAGATAAACGCCCTCGACAATGTGAAGACAAATCTTAATACCTTTATACTGAAGAACGCCGAGGGCACGCGCCTGGCTTATATTACCGTAAAGGAAGACGGAAACCTCGGGGTCCAAATGGTCGATTACGGGCCGGATGTGCCGCAACCCCGCTGTATGATCTCCGATGACGGGACCTCAGCCTCGTTCTTCGACACGGAAGGCCGCCTGTTAGCCCGCGTTACGAGCGATACCCGTCGTGATTACACCAATTATACCTTCAGCCCCGAAGAGGCGTACGGTTGCACCTTTGAGCAGGGCATCACGATGAGGCAGGCCATAGAGGACAGGCTGGATGAGGCTGAAGTCTCAGGAACAGTAGTCTTCACGATCGGGTACAGGGGCGACAGCGTATCAGACACTTATAAGCTCTCAGACCTCCTGGCGTTCCAGGACGAGCTCACGGCTATAGCCGAGGAATGCGGCAAGGCCGCCAGGTTCGAGTATGTGCGGTACATGCCCGTCTCGATTACATCCCTGACCGACACGCAGATAGATATATATAGGGAAGACGCGAGGAAAGGCTCTAACGTCCTGGCATCGCCGGTCAAGTATATAGTGGAGCCGGAAGACCCGGCGATAGATTACGCGGACGGTATATATTATGTGAAGACGGATTATTCGAACGAAAACCTCTTAATATTCGGCTCCAATAGAAGCTATACGGATGTAAACGGCATCGAGCCCGAGATAACCGATGCGCTATTCGACGCTTCCGCGCAGGGCAATGGCAATCTCGCCGTCGTCGTTGAGACCGACAAGGGAGCGTTCAGCGGGATCAGGGCTATGCCTATCCTCAGCAAGGTGAGAGATATCGCCGAGAATGTGGTCAGGATAAGCCTGATAGACTCAAACGGGAATATTTATGGTTATATCTACACGCACAGAGAAAAGCATTGGGCCACAGTCAAACTGCTTCCGGGTTACGAACTTACCTATTCAGTGAGTGAGCCTGTACCTGACCCGACTACCGACAATCCGGAAAGAGTTAAGATAGAGATTCGCCTCAAGTCAGACGATAGCGTGGTCGCGGATATCAAGATAGACGATTCCGCCATGAGCGGGAGCACAGGCTACAACCGCGCGCAATCCACCTTCAATGGCGGGGGCGCGGTCACCAGTTATGTAAGCTGCGATATAAGGCTCGTCACGAGGCCGGAGGAGATAGATATCACCGGGGCTGACAGGGACGCGTTCCTTGAAGCCAAGTTGGAGTATGAAGCCGCCATGAAAGCGCTCTTCGATATGCTAAAGGCGGTATTAGGGCCTGACTTCACCGGCGGTATGACGCGGGATGAGTGGATGATCATAAACCCGCAGGCCTGGAAGGACTTCTGGGAATATCTGAAGAATTACAAGCCAAGCGACGCCTCACTCGATAACGCCACAAGAAG
>CAZYBX010000054.1:0-8592 GCA_964645565.1 uncultured Planctomycetia bacterium
GAGGCTCTCGAGAATGCGCTGGGCGGGGCGCAGGCCGCCGTGGCAGTTTATCTCGACGACATCGTCCCTCGTATAGGTCCTCGGCGCCCTCATCACGGTCAAAAGCACTTCGTCGATGGCCTCTTCTCTCTTTTTCGATTTTGCCCTTTCGACTATATGGCCGTACTGTATTGTATGAGTACGGGAGCGCGACGGCTTTCTCTTGCGGGATGAGGCGAATACCCTGTCCGCGAGCTTGACGGCATCCCTGCCGCTCATGCGGACGATCCCTATCCCGCCCTCTCCTGCGGGCGTCGCCACCGCTACAATTGTATCCATCGCATCCTTTGGGGACACTCACCGAAGGTGAGTGTCCCCACCTGACTCACCTTCGGTGAGTGTCCCCATCGCTTCCGCGACCACATATAACGAGCCGGTCACGAGTATCAGATCGTCTTCTCCGGCCGATTCCAGAGACATCCTCATCGCTTCTTTGACCGAGTCTGCCGTCGAGACATCCGCATCATTTTTATATCTCAGGATATTTTCTTTTATCGCTTCGGGGAGGCAGGCCCGGGCAGACCCGGATCTCGTGGCGACTATAGTATCAGCCGCGTCATATAACACCCGGCACATGCCGTCTATATCCTTATCCGCCATGGCCCCGAAGACAAGGAACAATTTATCATACCTGAAAATATCCGTGACGGATTTTTTAAGCCTTGAGGCGCTGTTTACGTCCTGAGCTCCGTCCACGACCACAAAAGGCTTCTTACGGATGACCTCCAGCCTCCCCGGCCATCTTGCTTTTGCCAGTCCGTTTATTATCGCCTCACTCGATATGAAGATGTCCCGTGAACGCAATTCCTCGACAGCCGTAACCGCCGCCGCTGCATTCTCCAGTTGAAAATCGCCCAAAAGCCTGAGGCCGAGCCGCGGATATTCGCCGTATCGCGTCAAAAGCCTGAACGACTGCCCATCAAGGCCGGAGCCTGTCGCCTCGAAGAGAATATCTCTGCCGACGGTATGAAGCCCGGCCTTTTTTTCGCGTGACGCGCGCTCTATCACGTCCATGGCCTCTTTCTGCTGCGGAGAGCTTATTACTACCGAACCATCTTTGATGATCCCTGCCTTCTCCAGGGCGATCTCCCGCAGAGTCGTCCCCAGATGCTGGGTGTGGTCATAGCCGACAGGCATTATTACGCAAACTGCGGCGTCCGCTATGTTGGTGGAATCGAGCCTGCCGCCCATCCCAACTTCCAGCGCCATCATCTCAACGCCCTCCTGCCTGAAATATAAGAAAGCCATCATGGTGCAGGCTTCGAAATAAGTGGGCTTGCTGCCTTCCCTCTCCATGTCATCCATATGAGGCTTTATCTTTTCGGTCAATCTTGCGATGTCTTCGTCGCTTACCGGCCGGCCGTTTATCCTTATCCTCTCATTGAATGAAAAGAGGTGCGGAGACGTGTAAAGCCCCACTCTATACCCGGCTTCCGTGAGCATGGAACTCACCAGAGACGATACCGAGCCTTTGCCCTTGGTGCCGCTTACATGAACGGCGATGATCCCCTTATGAGGATCCCCAAAACGGGCGGCGAACGACTTCATCCTCTCCAATTTTATCGAATTTCTATAGTCGAAGTCTGATTTTTTTTCGTAATTGATCAAGGAATCGAGGTATTCGAGGGATTCCCGGTAAGTCATTTTAATGCTTGAAGTGCCTTATGCCGGTAAATACCATGCTGATCCCGGCCTTATCCGCCTCATCTATCACTTCCTGGTCCGCTATAGAACCTCCCGGCTGTATTATAGCGCTTACGCCGGCTTTACGGGCGGATCTTATAGAATCGGGTTTGGGGAAGAACGCGTCGCTGGCAAGTACGGAGCCCTTGACTCTCTCCTTTGCCTTTCTTATAGAAATCAACACCGAATCGATCCTCGACATCTGGCCCGCGCCTATTCCGACGGTCTTCGTGCCTTTGCATAATACTATCGCATTCGATGTTATGTGCTTGACCACCTTCCAGGCAAAATAGAGGGATTCTATTTCACGCTTGCCGGGGCGCTTCTTCGTGACGACTTTCAGTTCTTTTTCGGCAACGTCTTTCTCGTCCGCTTCCTGGATAAGGAATCCTCCCTTGATTTTTTTTATATCCATGCCGCCGCCGGCCGGGTTCGGACCGCCGATGTCCAATTCCACAATGCGGAGATTTTTCTTTTTCTTAAGGACCTCCAGCGCCTTTCCGTCATAACCCGGCGCTATTATGCACTCCAGGAAACCGGATCTGGATATCTCTTTGGCTGTAGAAAGATCGACTTTCCTGTTCAGCCCGATTATGCCGCCGAAGGCGCTCATCCTGTCGCAATCCATGGCATCCAGGAAGGCCTTCTTGATATCCTTTGAAACCGCGACTCCGCACGGCGTGCTATGCTTTATTATGCATGCCGACGGCCGGTCAAACTCGCTCACCGTCTCGAGGGCCGCATTCAGGTCGAGAAGGTTGTTAAAGGATAGGTCCTTGCCGTGCAGCTGTTTCGCGTCGGGCAGGGACACCGGTGTTTTTTCCGTCCTGCTGCGGTAAAAAGCCGCTTTCTGATGCGGATTCTCTCCATATCGCAGGTCCATGACTTTAGTCAATGACAACCCTAAGTCCTGCGGAAACAGGCTTTTTGCCGCCTTGCCCGCGCCGCATGTCTCCTTTTCCAGGTATTCCGCGATGACCTTCTCGTATTCCGAGGTCTTCCTGAAGACATCCAGGGCAAGCTTGATAAGCGTCTCTCCGCCGAGCGAGCGGTCGTTTTCCTTAAGCTCGGCCAGAACGTCATCGTACTGACGCGGATCCGAGACAACGGCCACATTCCTGAAATTTTTCGCCGCGCTGCGCAGTATCGACGGGCCGCCTATATCTATATTTTCTATAGCTTCCTCGAACGTAGAACCCTTTTTCGAGACCACCTTGGAAAACGGATAAAGGTTCACGACGGCCATATCTATGAGGCGGATGTCGTGTGATCTTGCCTGCTCGATATGCCCGGGTTTATCGCGAAGCGCGAGGAGCGCTCCGTGGATCTTGGGGTGGAGCGTCTTTACCCTGCCGTCCATTATTTCCGGAAAGCCGGTAAAATCGGATACGTCCGTCACCCGAACGCCGAGCGAGCGTATGGATTTCGCGGTCCCGCCCGTCGAGATTATCTCTATGCCGAGCGAATCGAGCCCCTTAACAAACGCATCCAGACCCGTCTTGTCCGAAACGCTGACCAGCGCCCTCTTGACCTTCATGCAACCTCCGCGTTAGGAAGTTGATTTTATCACAAAATCATATGTAAAGCAAGAGCGGAGTGTCCCTAAGTGGCACGCTGGCGGGGACACTCACCGAAGGTGGGTGTCCCCCAAGGTTAGAGGAGTTTCATGAGGTAGGGGAGGATCTCGGGGCCCAGCATCTTTCCCAGGCTGCCCTTCATGCAGTCGCTTTCGCCGAATGCCTTCAGGCCGTCGGGCTTTACCCCGCCTCCCGAGACGATAAGCGGCACCGGGTCGGCCGAATGCGCCTTGATGGCGCACGGCGTGGAATGGTCCGCGGTTATCGCTATAACGGTCTCTTCCATCTTCAGCTTGGGCAGCAGCTCGCCGAAGAAATATTTATCGATAAGTTCGATAGATTCCTTCTTTCCTTTAAAATCGCCGTCGTGGGCCGGTTCATCGGGCCCTTTGATGTGTATATAAAGACAGTCGTATTTATCGAGGACGCTCAGCGCCTTGCCGGCGCGCAGGATATAGTCCTTCTTGAGGTCTCCGGAGGGAAGGGGCAGGTCCACCACTTCCATACCCGTAAGAAGCGCGATCCCTCTTTCGACCGGCATCTCCACGAAACAGCCGAACTTCTTTTTGAACATCACACTCAGCGCGGGGAATTTGGGCAGCCTGTCGCCGGCATCCCGCGAAAGGATCAGGTTGGCGGTAAGCTTGCCTTCACTTTTCCTCTTTTTATTTACGGGCGACTCGTTGAGCACCGCCGTACTCTTATCGATAAACTCATTGGTCAGGTCCGCGGCGATCCTGGCTTCCTTTGTATCCTTGTATTCAGGGGTGGGTTCGCATTTAAGCAGCACTTTTTCAAACGTCGCCTTCGCGACGCCGAAGACGCCTTCCCTTTCATATGCCGGATCCGTATTTGTCACCTCAGCGGAAAGTCTGCCGTCTTTTCTGCGGATCACGAGCACGCCTCTATGGCCTATGGTATTTTTAAAACGGAACGAGGCCGGCGCGGATGTCAAACTCACGTTCTCATTGACCTCTTTAGCCAGCGCCGTAGCTTCTTCCGTGGTAAGGTTTCTGCCCACCCTTCTATCTATTATTTTGTCGCTATTGAGATCCTTTGTCGCGAAATTGACTCTATACGCCAGGTCGCCGTCGCTCACCTCCAGGCCTTCCGCGTATGACTCAAGCGGACCCCTTCCGGTATAATACTTATGGGCGTCATAACCCAGGATGCTTATCACTCCTATATCGGATTCCGGCGCTATGCCTTCCCCGACCGTATATACATGACCGCCCTTGCCTTTTGACGCTAAGCCATCCATATTGGGCGTAAGCGCAGCCTCCAGAGGAGTCTTATTGTTTAATTCCTTTATCGGCAGGTCCCCGACTCCGTCAAGGACAACATATAGCAACTTTTTCACAAAACCTCCCGTTGATGCCTATCCGCACTTGGAAAAACCGCAGGCGCCGCAGACCTGGCAGCCTTCTATGTGCCTCAAGGCGCCGCCGCAGTCCGGGCAGACTCCGACTACGCTGCCGGTCTTGGTCTTGGACTTAGTGGCGACAGAACCCCCGGAGGCCTCTTTTGCCTCAAGCGATGAATCGAGATATTTGATCTCTTCCTCCAGCTCTGCCTCCATCTCATTTTTCTCAGACATGCGCCTTTCCACCACCCTGGCAATGGCATCGCTGCATGAGAATATCCTGCCTCCTCCCTTCTCCCAGCTGGGGGAAGGACAGCGTATGCCTTTCAGCTGATCGATTATGGACCCGCTGTTTACACCGCTTCTGAGAGCGAGAGACACCAGCCTGCCGATAGCCTCAAGCTGGCTCATGGCGCAGCCGCCGGCCTTGCCCATCTGCATGAATACCTCAAAAGGCTTTCCCATCTCGTCATTATTTATCGTAACGTACAAGTTTCCGCAACCCGTGCTCACCTTTGTGGTCGTGCCGAAGGTAACGGTGCCGCGCGGCTTGGGCTTCAGGTTTACGGGTTTCGCCTCTTCGGCGGCCGGCGCGTCCTTGCCGGTCTTTCCTATATTAAGGACCTGCTCTTCGCGGCTCTTGTCTCTGTAAATGGTCAGCCCTTTGCATCCGCTATGATAAGCGAGCATGTAGGCCTTTCTCACATCGTCTATCGTGGCATTATTCGGAAAGTTGACCGTCTTCGAGACCGCGTTATTAGTGTACAATTGAAAAGCGCTCTGCATCCTTATATGGGCTTCCGGATCTATATCCAGCGACGTCCTGAACAACCTCTTGACATCGGCCGGGATCTCCTCCATATCCTGAACGTTTCCTTTTTGGGCGATCTTTTTCATGAGCGCTTCCGAGTAAAACCCCCTCTCCCTGGCTATTTCCAGAAACGCGGGGTGCACCTCGACAAGCTCATCGTTATCCATCACGTTCCTTATATAGGACACGGCGAAGATAGGCTCTATGCCGCTCGAGCAATTGGCTATGATGCTCAGCGTACCCGTAGGGGCGATGGTGGTAAGCGTAGCGTTCCTCAAAGGCTTTTCTTTCCTGTCATAAAACACGCTCTTTTTAAAATTGGGGAACGGGCCCCTCTTTTCTGAAAGTTCTTCGGAGGCGCGCCTGGACTCCTCCAGGATAAACCTCATCACCTCTTCTCCGGTCTTGAGAGCTTCATCGGAGTCATAGGGGATGCCCAGCTTGATCAGCATGTCGGCGAAGCCCATCACGCCCAGCCCGATCTTCCTGTTCTCAAGGGTCTTTTCCCGTATTATGGAGAGCGGAAACTTGTTCATGTCTATGACGTTATCCAGAAAATGGACCGCCGCTTTGACCGTCTTCGCCATCTTCTCCCAGTCTATTTTTCCGCCGGAGACCATCCTCGACAGATTGATCGAGCCCAGATTACAGCTCTCGTACGCCAAAAGCGGCTGTTCACCGCAAGGATTAGTCGATTCTATAGACCCCACGGCGGGAGTCGGGTTGTCTTTGTTCAATTTATCGTAAAATATTATTCCGGGTTCACCGTTCTTCCAGGCCATCTTGACTATAAGCTCAAAGACCTCCTTGGCGTCAAGCTCGCCCGTCTTTTTATTTGTATGCGGGTCGATCAGCGGATACATCGCGCCCTTTTCCACCTTATCCATAAAGTCATCCGTGATCATCACGGAGATATTGAAGTTCGTTATGTCCTTGTTATTCTCCTTACAGGCGATGAACTCCATTATATCGGGGTGGTCTACCCTTAATATACCCATGTTGGCCCCTCGGCGCGTGCCCCCCTGCTTCACGGCCTGCGTCGCCGCATCAAAGACCTTCATGAAGGACACCGGGCCGCTGGCCACGCCTCCCGTCGTCTTCACCATACTGTTTTTAGACCTGAGGTTCGAAAAGGAAAATCCCGTCCCTCCGCCGCTTTTGTGGATCATAGCCGCCGATTTAAGGCTGTCGAAGATCCCCTCCATCGAATCCCTGATGGGCAGGACAAAGCAGTTATGAACAGCCACCCCGTTAGCTAAATAACTGTGGTCTTTCTCTACTTCCAAATTATAAACTTCTCCGTCATATGCCCTGGTTTCTATTTTATCGACCGGTCTTAATATCATCCCTCCCGTATTGATATATTGGGGAAACTTCTTTCTTTTTCTATATTCTCCTTTTCTTACCGCTTTTACCAAATCGCCGCACTCGGACGGGGCTGCGCTTATTCTAAACGCTTTTTTTGTTCCGCCGGCCGGTTTTCTGTAATTTATGTTAAAATTATACCCGAGACGCAAAAGAATATTCCATATATCACTCGCCAATTTTTCATTGGACAAACTGATAAAAATCGTGTCTTGTCTCTTTCCTTTTGCATAGCAGCCATCTCCTCTAAATAATCCTACGAGTAGATTAAATTGTTTTTCTTGCGGCAGAGTAATCATCCATTCGGGCAATCTTTTTTCATTAAACCCGCTCCCAAACAGTTTATAAAACAATTCACCTGCTATTGTTGAATTAAACCTTAACTGAATTGTTTTCTGCGTATCTGTGTATTCTTTTTTCGCCGTCAGGTTGAATTTCTCCTTCATTATTTTTTGCACTTCTTTGGAAAATGACTCTTCTTTTAGATTAAAGGTAAATCTCACTATGCCGTATTTATCGCATCGCTTGCTCAACGAGCCGTCTGCCAACCAATAACCGGCTAATTTTAAAAAGTCACCATCGATCTTAATTTTATTGGGGATTCTTTTCCCTTCATTCGGCCTTCCCCGGGCTACCAGGTATTCTCCCTTGTTCGAATAGATCTCATCGGCGAGATAATCTTCAATCTTTATCTCCTTTATGTCTTTTGACTCCTTATTCGTATTAACTAATACAAAATCTCCTTTTTCCAGATCTTTTATGGGCGTCCATTCCGGTCTAATAATTTGTCCGATTGACTCGCAATTATTCTCATATTCCTGAGGGGTCCTTAGGCAATGTTTTTTTATAACCCCATTGCATTTGCTGTGTTTTATTCTTTTGCATATTACTTCTTCCTTCTTTACGGCGAGGACCGGATGCTCCTCCGTAACTTCTAAAGTGGGCTTCATTAAACCTCGGATATTTACCGTATAAAGCGGGCCCTTGTATCTTCTTCGATGCACCTCTACTGCTTTTCTTACTTTTCCTTTAGCCGTTACCACTTTGTCGCCTGCTTTTATTTCATCTATATTTTTATATCCGGGATTTGACAAAATTTTTTGTTTTTTTGTGAAGCAGGCGCTCAGCTGCTGCAGCTCTTTACCGGCGTTCATCAGCGTGGGGCTGTTAGGCAGGAATTCAAGCCTTGACATAACGGAATAAAATTCATCCTCTGTCTTCCCCAGGTCGGCTCTTTTGTCATAATTCGCGTCGGCTTTCGCGATATTAGCGGCCACCCTCATGAACATCTCTTCCGGCGTCTCTATTACCCTGCCGTTCCGGTCCTTGCTGAGGTACCTTCTCTCGAGGACCCTCTTCGCGTTTTCTGATATTTCCGGCATCACATCCAGTTCAGACATAACGACCCTCCGATATCATTTATTAATGGCTGTTATCGCTTCGTTCAAGAAAGGCTTATTACTTTTGAAAAATAAAAAAAATAACACAAGAAATATACCACAAAAAAATTGCAAAGTCAAGTTAAACCACTACATATTGGGTTGTTTTATGAGAGGAACGACTATTTGTTGGGGTGTAAGCGGATAAGGCTGAATTCGATAGAGATAATGAATGCGTTTTGCTGACCGATCGATTATATCCGGTGTACGGCCTTATCGTAAGCCCGCCCTGTTTATTTTTTTCCTTCTTTCTTGGCTTTTGAGGCTTCCTTGATCTCGCTCAGGCCCGCTATTAATGAGATCATTCCGCCCAAA
>CAZYBX010000055.1:0-8537 GCA_964645565.1 uncultured Planctomycetia bacterium
CGTCCGGAGGCAGAGGTTCCCCGGTCTTATCCATAATGTCACCGCCCGCGTAACGCGTGTCCCAGTCTACGATAAGCCCGGTCGCCTCCACGCAGCGGACCGTAGCGTCCGAGATCTCCGGACCCATGCCGTCTCCGGGTATAAGTGTTATTTTATGCTTCAATTTTAAAGCCCCCGTGTTTTTTGAAATGCTCGACCACGCCGCCGTCCCGCAGGAACTGCCTCATAAGGCCCGGTATAGGCATGGTCTTTATTTCTGTTTTTTTCGTATGATTTACGACGATCCCCTTCCGCAGGTCAAGCTCTATGATATCCCCGTCTTCTATCTGGCTTGTGTCGCACTGGACCACGCATAGTCCTATATTGAACGCGTTCCTGAAAAAAATCCTCGCAAAGCTCTTTGCCAGGACGGCGGCTATGCCCGCCTCCCTTATCGCCCATGGGGCCTGCTCTCTCGAAGAGCCGCACCCGAAGTTTTCGCCCGCGACTACGTAATCCCCATTTTTTAGTTTGCCGTAAAACCCCGGAGAGATATCCTCGAACAGGTACTTCGCAAGTTCCTTCATGTCGCTGATATTGAATTTATACCTTCCGGATATGATGTAGTCCGTGTTTACGTTATCGAACGGCGCCAATACATGGGCCCGGCCCTTTTTCATAAATGATCCCTCGGGTCGGCTATCTTGCCCTCGATCGCGCTTGCGGCGACCGTTGCCGGACTCGCCAGGTAGATATAAGAATTCGGATTGCCCATACGTCCTTTGAAGTTCCTGTTCGCGCTCGATATAGCCGTTTCGCCGTCCGCCAGTACCCCTTCGTGCGTTCCCACACACGGGCCGCAGCCCGGCGCGACTACCGCGCAGCCCGCTTCTACAAAGGTCTTTATACATCCCATATCCGCCGCGTCCTTAAAGATGTTTGCGGAGGCGGGCGACACTATGCACCTTGTATTCTTATGGACTTTGCGGTTTTTCAGTATTCCGGCCGCTATCTTAAGGTCTTCGAGTCTGCCGTTCGTGCAGGTCCCGATAAAAGCTTCGTCGATTTTTACGCCCTTTATCTTTCTGACCTTGGTCACGTTGTCTACCGTATGCGGCCTGGCCGCCATCGGTTCCAGTCCCGAGATATCATATGTTATCTTCTTTGCGTAAATTGCGTCTATGTCGGCCGTGACAGGCTTTAGCTTTACGCCTTTGCCGGATGCCTTTTTTAAAAACGACTCCACCTTTTCATCCGATTCCATTATGCCGCATTTCGCGCCCATCTCGACCACCATATTAGTGATGGTGAATCTGGCGTCCAGGCTTAGGCGCTTTATAGTGTCTCCGTAGAATTCTACGGAATTATACGTACATCCGTTGGCGCCCAGGTCGCCTATGATGTGAAGGATTATGTCTTTTGAATAGACCCCCTTTTTCAAAGTCCCCTTTATGCCCAGCCTTACGCTTTCCGGGACCCTGAACCAGTTCTTGCCGCTTATAAGCGCTATCGCGAGGTCCGTAGAGCCGACGCCGGTTGAGAGCGCGTTCAAAGCGCCGTAAGTACAGGTGTGTGAATCCGCCCCCAGTATCAACGAGCCCGGCCTTACATGGCCCATTTCCGGGATCACGACATGGCATACGCCGCAACCTATGTCATATACCGTCACGCCGGTCTTTTCCGCGAACCTCCGCATCTTTTTATGTATCTCCGAGACGCCGGCGTTCGGGCTTGGCGCGCTATGGTCTATTACCATGCAGAATCTATCCGGGTCGAACACCTTTTTACTGTCCGACTTATCAAAGCTGTCTATTATCAGGGAGCTCGTGCCGTCCTGCCCGAAGCAGAAATCTACGTCACAGATGGCGATGTCCCCCGCCTTCAGGTCTTTGCCCGCGTGCGCGCTAAGTATTTTCTCGGCTATTGTCTTAGCCATTCTTTTATTCTTGTCGTTCCCTTCTTGATATCCTCGATGCCCGCGGCGAAACTTAGACGCACAAATTCCTTCAGGCCGAACGGGCCGCCCGGTATGACGGCTACGTGCTTTTCATCAAGCAATCTGTTTGAAAACGTAAGCCCGTCCATCCCGGTCTTCGATACATCCGCGAATAAATAAAATGCCCCCTGCGGCTTTATGCACTCCACGTCCTTCGCGCCTCTCATCTCATCGACCATCACATCGCGGCGTTCTTCAAACTGCCTCGCCATTTTTATTACTACGGCCTCATCGCCTTTTAATGCGGCAACGGCGGCCGCTTGCGATATCGATGCGGGATTCGAAGTCGAATGGCTTTGCAGGGCCGAGATGCCCTTGATGATATCCTCCCTGCCGGCGAGATAGCCTATGCGCCAGCCGGTCATGGCGTAACTTTTCGATACGCCGTTTATGACGAATGTCAGTTCATATATCTTTTTATTGACGGAGGCGATCGAAATATGACTCATGCCGTCATATATGAGTTTTTCGTATATCTCATCGCTCACGACGAAGACGCCGCGTTTTACGGCTATATCCGCGATCTCTTCGAGCCTTTCCCTCTCGTATACGGCCCCGCAGGGGTTGGACGGGCTGTTTATTATGACCGCCCTGGTCTTTTTAGTGATGAGCCTGTTAAAATCAGAGGGTGTAATCGTAAAAGTTTTTTTATCTGTCTGCATGAGTACGGGTTTAGCCCCGGCCAGCTTTATCATCTCGGGATAGCTGAGCCAATAAGGAACAGGCAAAATGACCTCATCACCTTCATCGCATAATACCTGGAAAAGGTTATAAAGAGAATGCTTGGCGCCGCAGCTTATAACGACCTGGCTTGCCGTGTAATCGAGCCCATTATCCCGCTTGAACTTATCGCGGACCGCTTCTTTCAATTCCGGGAGCCCGGAAGCCGGCGTATACTTTGTGAGGCCTCCGCGTATGGCCTTTACCGCGGCCTCCTTTATGAAATCCGGCGTATCGAAATCGGGTTCTCCGCCGGCAAAATTCACAAGGTCCACGCCTTTCTTCTTCAAGGCCTTTGCCTTGGCGGTTATTTCCAATGTCACGGACGGTGATATTTGCGATATCTTTCTATTCATATGATAGCTCCTAATTATATTATTTATTATTTTTTAAAATATACCATAAACGTCGGCATTTTACAACAAGAAAATCGTTGCCGGCTGTAACTTAGATGCTGTTTTCAGCGGTTGGAATTTTTTTGAGATCTCCTGCCGTAAAAAAATCCCTTCGCGGGGAGAACCCCGCGAAGGGCCAGTCAAAAATATCCGCCTGTTTTTATATCACGCTATTTGCTGAGGTCCAGTTTTTCCAGCAGGGGCCTGTTTATCGTGATCTCTTTGCCTTTCTTGAGTTCCTGCAGGAGGCTGTCATAGACCGCGATCTCCTTATCCACAAATAATTCAGACTTAATTTCTTCTCTGACTTCTGCCAGCGGCCTCACCCTTGCTTCCTGCCTGTCCAGGACCTCTATGATGTGATAGCCGAGGTCTGTCTTTACCGGATCGCTTATTTCGCCGATGGCGAGGGCCGCGCAGGCGTTCTCAAATTCGGCAAGCAGCGTTCCCGGGTGAAAATAACCGAGGTCTCCGCCTTTCATCTTCGTGGGTACGTCGAGAGAATACTCCATCGCCAGCCTTCCGAAATCTTTTCCCTGATTCAGGTCCGACAGCACCTTTGCGGCAAGCAATTCCGAGTCCACCAGTATGTGCCGCGCCCTTAGCCGGGGCGGCTCTGTGTATTTGGACTGGTTTTTAAGGTAGTATTCTTCGATCTCCCCGTCCCCGACCCGGGCCTTGCCGCCGACCTCCCTATCGATCAACTCCTGGATCATTATCTCTTCTTTTAGTCTTTGGACAAGCCCATTTACCTCTTCGTCGTCATCCAGGCCCCTCGTCCTGGCCTCCGCCAGCAATAATTGCTTATTGATAAGGGCTTCGAGGAACTGCATCTTATCGGAGTCTGTCATGGCTTCATAATGCGGCGATATCACGGCCAGCTCCTGCCTGAAGGTCTCGGCGGTTATATCCTCGCCGTCGACGGAGGCGATGATATCTTTAGTTTCCGCTTTCTTCTCGTCCGGCAGGTCATAGATGCCCTCCACATCCGATTCGCGTCCGCAGCCGGCTGCCGCAAGCATGATTGAAACGGCGACAAGAACGGCCGTCGGGCCCGCGGTAAGGCGCATTAAGGGTGGCATACCCTGTTTCTTCCTTCCTGCTTCGCTCTATATAGCTGCTTATCCGCCTCTCTGATGAGCTGGTCCTTGCCCATCCCGGACCCTTCGGGAAATTTCTTCGCCGCTATGCCGATGCTCACCGTGACCTTTATGCGCAGCCCGTCGGGCGAGGCGATCTCCATGTCCTCGATCGTCTTTCTCAGATTTTCCGCCCTGGCTATAGCTCCGCCCATCTCGTCCAATTTCATCGAGCCTTTTTTTAGCGGCAGCTCTGAGAGGTCTGTCACGGGCAGTATCACACCGAATTCCTCTCCCCCGTATCTGGCGCACAGATCCACTACGCGGATGTGCGATTTTATCGCATTGGCCACTTCTCTCAGGACGATGTCGCCCTGTTGGTGGCCATACGTATCGTTGATACGTTTGAAATGGTCTATGTCTATCATGAAGACCGACAGCGGATGCTGATATCTGTCGGAGCGGGCGACTTCCTGTTCCAGCCTTCCCGCAAAGTAGGCATGATTGTATATCTTGGTCAATCTGTCGAGGACGGCCAGTTCCGACTGTATAGCGCTTCCCAATGCCAGCGTCGCCATCCCGGAGATCGTCTGCATCAGGCTTATCTCTTTTTTGAGAAAATCATAAGAGGATCTTGCGAGGAACGAGACAGCAACGCCCATTATTTCATCCTCGATTATCATGGGGATCATTATGGCGTAGTCGATCTCGTTAAGCATGTGGAGTTTGTTTTCTTTGAAAAAGACGTTTTTTAGGTTGTCGCTCTCGTCGATAAATATGGTTTCTTTGTTCTTTTTCAGCTCCTTGAACGGCGCCTCTTCGGCTCCGAAGGCCGCCCTGCACAGCATTGTCACATCCATGTTGAACCCGGTCTCATAGACGAACCTGTTCACGTTATAGTCCATGAGATAGAGCGCGCAGCGGCTGAGAGTCCTGTCCGATTTCGTGATATCCCCGAATGTCTCGATTATCAACCGGAGTAATCTGTCCTTACTGAGGGCGGAGCTTAATGATCTTGAGGTCTTTACGAGGTAGGTCAGCTGGATGTTTCTTTTTTCGGTCCCCACTATAGCCTCTCCCAGCCTCTTTTTCAGGAAGATGATCCTCATGCCCTGTATGACTAGGAAGACCGCGCCTAAAAGTATTACCATCAACAATACGATTAGACTTGTCGAGGCCATAGATGTCCTTTATATCGATTTTCTTCTGAAATACCGTCTTATGTCCTTGAAGAAACCTTTGCGGATCTTTTCTTTTTCGCTCTTGGCGAGCTCTTTTGCCTTCTCCTCTTCGATTTTATCTTTTGCCGTTTCCGGGACTTCTTTTTGGGGCGCCGGGGAAGCGGTCTTCTCTTCCTTGGCAGCGGGCTTCTTTTCTTTCTTTTTTTCGAGGTCTGATTTTTTCTTTTCTTCCGTTTCCTTCTTCGGTGACTTTTTGACCGGGGATTTTTCTATCACCTTTCTCTCGGTCAGCTCCAATAGCCCCATCTTGGATCCGTCGCCTCTCCTGGGTATGAGCTGCAATACGCGGGTGTAACCGCCGTTACGGCCCGCATATCTCGGCGCTATTTCGTCAAAGAGTCTATTGATAAGCTCTTTTGACCCTAGGATTTCGATGGCCGTCTTTTTTGACGTGGTGGTGTTCTTTTTGCCCAGGCTTATAAGCCTGTCGGCAAGCGAGCTTACTTCCTTGGCCTTTACGTATCCCGTCTTGATCCGTTCGGATATGAGCAGGTTTCTTAGAAGGCTTCTCATGAGGGCTTTTCTGCCGGCCGTGTTTCTGCCGAATTTTTTTACGGCTCTTCTATGCCTCATTTCTCTCCTGCCTTCTTTTTGGATATCTTCATGCCGAAGGACAGTCCCATCTCTTGAAGTATCTTCTGTATCTCGCTAAGCGACTTTTTGCCGAAATTCCTGTATTTGAGCATCTCCATTTCCGTCTTCTTGACCATGTCGCCTATCGTCTTTATTTTAGCTTCCTTTAGGCAATTCGAACTTCTTACGGAGAGCTCCAATTCCGTTACCGGAGTCTGCAGTTTCTCCATAAGCTCCCTGTCTTCCATGTCTTCCCTGTCCTCTTCCTCGTCTTCGGGCAGCTTTCCGTAGCTCAGAAAAGGATCCAGGTGTTTTTGCAATATATGGGACGCCAAAAGAAGGCCGTCTTTAGGGTTCAAGCTGCCGTTCGTCCATATCTCCAATATCAGCTTGTCGTAGTCCGTGATCTGCCCTATCCTTGTGTTTTCGACGTGAAAATTCACTTTTGTGACAGGCGTAAAGACGGAGTCTATCGCGATCACCCCTATGGCCTGCCCGTCTTTCTTGTTTCTCTCCGACGGTACATACCCCCTCCCTCTGCCGACCTCCAGCTCCATGTTGAACTTCGCCTTCTTTGTGATAGTGGCGATGTGGAGATCGGGATTCACTATCTCTATCGTCTCGTCGGTCACGATGTCGGCTGCCGTTACGTCGCCTTTTTTTTCTAGATTGATAAAAAGCGTTTTCGGGTTTTTTGTATGCGACCGCAATATCAATTTTTTGACATTCAGGACTATCTCCGGCACGTCTTCCAATATGTTCGGGACGGTCGAGAACTCATGCAGGACACCGTCGATCTTTATCGAAGTCACCGCAGCGCCCTCGATCCCCGACAAAAGGACCCGCCGCAGAGAATTCCCTATGGTCGTTCCGTAACCGCGCTCGAAAGGCTCCGCAATGAACCTTCCGTAATTATCAGTCATCGTGGATTCATCGCATTCGATCCGCTTCGGCAACTCAAAATTTTTCCAGCTTATGCCCATCGCACTTCCTCCCGGGTTATTCTTAATAAATTCTATTTCGAATAGAGCTCGACGATCAAGGACTCTTGGATCGTGTCTCCGACATCGGCCTTTATGGGATACCTCTTGATGCGCCCTGTGAGTCTGGCGGTGTCGGCCTCGAGCCATACAGGAATGCCTCTTTCTTTGGCCGATTCTATGTTGTCGCCGATCTTTTTCTTAAACTTATCCTTTGCCTTTAACTCTATAATATCCCCTTCCTTGACGAGGAAAGACGGTATATCGACCTTTCTTTTATTGACCGTTACGAATCCGTGCCTCACTATCTGCCTCGCCCCCTGTCTGCTTGTGGCAAAGGTAATTCTGAATATTACGTTGTCGAGCCGCCTTTCAAGAAGCTGCAGCAGCACCTCGCCTGTTACGCCCTTAGACCGCTCCGCTATGTGGAAATAGTGCCTGAACTGACGCTCAAGCAATCCGTATATCCTTTTCGCTTTCTGTTTTTCGCGAAGCTGGAGGCCGTAGCCGGACAGCTTCTTTCTCTTCTGCCCGTGCTGCCCCGGCGCATACGCCCTCCTGGATAGCGCGCACTTATCCGTGGTGCAGCGCGCGCCTTTAAGGAAAAGCTTCGCGCCTTCCCTCCTGCATAATTTACATGATGCGCCTGTTTGCCTTGCCATCATTCCCCTTCCTTTTCCATGCCTGATAAAGCCTATACGCGCCGTCTTTTCGGAGGCCTGCATCCGTTGTGAGGTATCGGCGTTACGTCCTTTATGGCCGTTATATTTATCCCCGCGGCCTGGATAGCCCTGATAGCCGATTCGCGGCCGGCTCCAGGACCCTTGACGAATACCTCCACTTCCTTGACGCCGTGACCGGCCGCCTTTTTGGCAGCGTCGCTCGCCGCTATCTGCGCGGCGAACGGCGGTGATTTCTTGGAACCGGAGAAGCCTATGCTGCCTGTGGATGACCAGCAGATAGTATTCCCGTTTTTGTCCGTTATAGTCACAATAGTATTGTTGAAGCTTGCCAGTATGTGGGCTATTCCGTTAGGTATGTTCTTGGATACTTTTTTTGCGGTCTTTGTCTTTTTTGCCAAGTCGATACCCCCTCTTACTTTGGTTTATTCCTTTGATCCTTCAGTCACCGGCTTCTTGGCGGCTTTCTCTCTCGTTACGCCTACCGTCTTTCTCGGTCCTTTCCTTGTCCTTGCATTGGTGCGTGTTCTTTGGCCCCTCACAGGCAGCGATCTTCTGTGCCTGAAGCCGCGGTAGGATCCGATGTCTATAAGCCTTCTGATGTTTCCCGAAACCGTCCTTTTTAAGTCGCCCTCTACCCTGAATTCTTTCTGTATCACCGAGGTCAATTTGGAGATGTCTTCTTCCGTCAGATCCTTCGCGCGCATGTCGGGACTTATACCCGTCTTTTTCAATATCTTATTAGATGATGTCCTGCCTATACCGTAGATATAAGTAAGAGCTATCTCTATCCTCTTTTCTTTAGGGATGTCTACTCCGACTATTCTTGGCATTTATCCTCCTCCGCAACCCATCAGCCATGAGCCATGAACTATATTATCCCTGCCTCTGCTT
>CAZYBX010000056.1:0-8514 GCA_964645565.1 uncultured Planctomycetia bacterium
AAAAAATATCCAGGAGGGAGTAATCTCTCAAGAAAAGTTGAAAGAGGACATGCGCGAACTGCCGTCGGAAAATCAAGAATTGCGCTGGATGGTCAAAGGCGGACAGGGGGATTGGCAGGGCCCTTTTACTATCGCTCAGATGGCGGCCCTCGGCTGGATGGGTCCCGATACATGGATCAAGGCCCTGGACGGCGAAAAGGTGCGGCATGCCAAGGAGGAGCCTCTTTTGAGGCCGCTTTTTGACGGAAAGACAGAAGGCCTGAAGCTTTCTTCGTTGAATTGCCCGAGATGCGCCCAAGCCCTTGTAGAGGAGGATTACGAGGGCGCTTTGGTAAGACACTGCGTATTTTGCGGCGGCGTCCTGGCGGGTAGGGATAAGATGCCGCGTATTATGGTGAGAAAAGAGAAGGGGTTCGGTGAAAGGGTGGAAAAGCTGGCCGAGCTGTCTCAGAAAAACGGCCTTGAAAAGCTCCGCAGTAAAGTAAGGGATAAACGGGAGTCGCTGCTTAAATGCCCGAAATGCGGAGCGGCGATGATCCGGAATTTTTATACGATGGCCTATCTTATAGAAGTGGACAGGTGCAGCTTCTGCGATCATATATGGTTCGATAAGGACGAACTTGAGATGGTCCAGTATCTGATAGAGAACAAGAAGAGCGCGCAGGTTATTTGATAAAAAAAGGAGGCGGTTATGACTATATTATGGATATTGTTGGTCGTATCGATAGGGCTTGTCGTTATGTTTATCGGGATATATAACAAGCTTGTTTCGATGCGTAATGAGGTCAAGAACGCGTGGGCCGGCATAGATGTCCAGCTGAAACGCAGGTACGACCTGATCCCGAACCTGGTGGAGACGGCCAAGGGGTATTTGCAGCATGAAAGGACCACTTTGGAAAATGTCGTAAAAGCCAGGCAGCAGGCAATAGACGTATCCGGAGTAAAAGAAAAGGGCCAAGCGGAGAATTTCCTGTCTCAGACGCTGAGAAGCCTTTTTGCGGTCGTGGAGAATTACCCTAACCTGAAGGCCAACCAGAACATGATGGCCCTGCAGGAACAGCTCACTTCGACCGAGAACAAGATCTCGTTTTCAAGGAACAATTACAACGACTGGGTGATGAACCTGAACAAGGCCGTGGAGCAGTTTCCGACGAACGTGGTGGCGAACACGTTCGGTTTCAAAAAAGAGGATTTCTTCGAGGTCGAGGACGCGGCGGCAAAGGAAGCGCCGAAGGTGAAATTTTGATAGAATTAAGCAATATCGATATTCCCCTCGGCCTCGCCCGGAGGGCTCGGCACTTCCTCGGACATTTCGTCCTCGGTCGGCGAAAAAACAGCGAGCGATCGAGCGCGAAATGCGCGAGTGAGTGCCGGCTCCTCCGCGAGCCGGCCTTACAAAACATCGTATATGAAACTGTTTGTTATATGGAAGGCAAAAGCGGAGTGTCCCTAAGTGGCACGTCCCTAAAAGGGCGCCATATTATGAAAAATTTAGTTAGTGCGGGCATAATTGCGATTGTTTTCTGCGGGAGCGCGGCGGCGGATGTGATACACTTCAAGGACGGCGGAAAGGTGGAAGGTATCGTCGCCAACGAGACCGGGGACCGCGTAGTCATAGATATGGGGTTCGGCACCATGACCGTCAAGCCCGAAGAGGTCGATTATGTCGAAGAGTCTTCCCCGGAGGACCTGGAGCGCTTAAAAAAAGAAATGCTGAACTACCGGATCGGGAGGGGCGAGTGGGCGCCCGAAGGCTATGAAGACCTCAAGATCGTCTACGGCAGGACGAAGGGCGACAGAGCCGCCCTTGAAGAGGCGAGGAACAGGCAAACGGCTATCAGCAAAGAGATCCAGGACAGGGGGCGGGAGGTATCTAAGCTTTTGGAGACTTTGGATGCGAAAGGCAAGCAGCTGAACAAGATCGACCCCGAGAATGATGTAAAAGGATATAATCAGATGGCGACGGAGATCAACTCGCTGAATGTGGAAATGGACAGGGTCAATAAGAAGCTCGACTCGCTTTACGATGAGGAGAAGGAGATAAACGCTAAACTGGCGAGACTGGTAAGCAATTACCGCTCCAGCTTCGAGCTGTTTAGGAACGACTGCGAAAGAAAAAGAAACGCTTTGTATAATGCCGCCGCCGCATCCGAGGAACTGCAGTTCCTTGAAGAGATGGAAGCCAGGCTGAAGGAGATGACGCGCGATTTCAGAAAGGATGTCGCATCTTACACCCCTGAAGGCGACCATGTGATCGTGGATGCGCTGATAAACGGCAAGACCAGCGCTCAGCTAATGGTCGATACGGGAGCTTCGATAGTGATCATCACTAACATTGTAGCAAGGAGATTAGGATTGGATTACGGAGAAATGCAGACCGAGATAGATATCGTTATGGCGGACGGCAGCGCGGCAAAGGCCAGGCCTGTTATCCTGAAATCGGTTAAAGTAGGAGACGCAAAAGTAGAAAACGTCCAGGCGGCTGTGATAGAGAGCGATGACATCGGGGGAGTAGAAGGCCTTCTGGGCATGTCTTTTTTAAGCCAATTCGTGATAAAATTTGACGGCACAAGAAATGAGATCATATTAGAGAAAGTGCTTTAAAACCAACTATTTTAGTGGCAAACCACCCGATTTAATGGTATAATACTGTCCGCTATGAAAATCAATATGATAAATAAGATCATTGTGTTAGGTATTTCAATCCTTAGCCTATCGTGTTCCATAGCCTACGGACAGGACGATACGGCAGAGATTTCTTTGATGATAGGGACTGTGGAGGTCCTTCCCATAGGTAACGGCGGCTGGATCGAAGCGAGCGAGGGGATGAAGCTCTCCGGAGGGGATACGGTGAGGACCGGGATCGATGGAATGCTGTCCGTCACATTCTCAAACGGAAGCATGGTGACGCTCAAATCGAACACGGAGTTCAAGGTCCAGTCATTGACCGTTTCGGAAAATAAGGAAGATGTCGATTATAGGTTAAGCCTGACTAAGGGCAAATTGCGCGCGATAGTGGAGCGGTTAGGCGAAGGATCTTCGTTTGAGATCGAGACCCCCACGGCAGTCGCCGCGGTGAGAGGGACGCTCTTTTATCTTTATGTCCTTGAATCCGCCGAGGCGGACGTCTCGGAAGACGTGAAAGAGCGCCTTAAGACAGAGCTTTTCGTCGAGGAAGGCGGCATCATATACACAAACAGCATAAGCGGAAAATTCTATAAAGTGTGGCCCGGGAAGTTTTCGGATTCTTACGGCGACGGAAATATCACGGAGCCGCTCGATGTGCCTCTGGATAAGCAAGAGGAATGGAAACAGGGCTGGGACGATATATTGGCCGCGGAGCCTTACCAGGTGCCCGAAGGGACATCGGTGCCGGAGGTCATCGCGGCCGGAGAGTCCGAAGAAAACGGAAGCGACAGGCAGTCCGACCTGGGCAACCGCATACTCGACGGCTGGGAAATGTTGCTGCAAGCGGCTCTGGTAGCGAGCAGTAATGCGCTCAAAGCCGCGGAGAACGCGCATAGAGCCGAAGCCGACGCCTTATTGGCAGAACAGGAAGTCGGCGACAGGGCAGCCGAACTCACAGGTAAGCAAGATGTCATGAATGACGCCTTTAATACGGCAGTATATAAGAAGGACGAAGCCTCCGCTTTTTATAATACGGCGCAGGATAAGGTCAATGAGGCTCAACATGCCCTGACCGATGTTGGAGACGAAATAACCGAAGAGGAGCACAAAAACCCGCATTTTGTCATAGTGGACATAATAGCGTTACGCAATAAATACAATACGCTCCAGGCCCAGTTCGACATGATAGGAGAGGATTTTGCGGTCCTCGGGTCCGGGATCGATGAACTGATAAAGTCGTTAACGGGGGCTCCGTCCGGCGGCCAGAGCCTTCTGGAAAAGTTAAACCAGGCGTCCGCCGACGCGGCATTTTGGGCCCGGCAGGCTGACGATCTGTCGGATAGGCTGTTGGCGGCCGCGACCGACGCAAACATCGAAGGGAACGACGCTGCCCTTGAGGCGCTGCGGGTGTTGATCGATGTCACTCAGGAGGCGATAGACAAGGCTAACCAGGCCGCGGAGGATGCCGCCAAGGCGGCCAAGGCAGCTGAGGAACTTTTGATAGAGGTCCCGGGCCTGTTAGCGCAGATGGGGCAGGTGATAGATTCTCTGGGGGCCATATCGCAGGATGCCGACGCCCTTGGTCAGGATTTTGAGGATGCCGAGGCGAGCGCTAAAGAATTGATCGACAAGGCGGACGAGGTCAAGGAAGACATCCTGTCGCTTGTGTCGGCGCAGCTCGAGCACGAAAAGGATATGGTCTGGCAGGAGATGAACCGCAAGCTTTTAGAGCAGCAATTCTTGCGTCAGGAGATACGCGATATACTTGAGGCTAACCAGGAAAGACGGGTAGACGGTTATATTGAAAAGATCGCGGACGCGCAGATGGGAAAGATCTTTAAGGACATACACGGCAACAGGGTCCGCGTCGAGCAGTATGTGCTAAGGCCGGATTCCGATATCGTCGAGCTCCTCAATGTCAATCTAAGGGCCGGCGACGACCTGACCGTTTTGAAATGGAGGACGCATTTTAATAAGTCTCTGGATACTCTGCCGACAGGCGGTCTTAAAGGGCTCCCGTGGAACGACTATCTTGATACGCAGTGGGCATGGACGGCATATATAAACAGCCCATATCAGGAGCAGGGGATATACCCGAGCGAGATGTTTGTGGGGTTTTCGCACAATAAAGACGGTTTTGCCGAAGGAAGGAAACTGGCGGAGAGGCAAAATGACAAGCAGACCATATACGACAGAAATCTCACAATAAACAATTTCAACGGCAGTAACCCCATGGATTACAAGTACAATAGCGAAGGGCCTCAGCCCGACGGGACGTTTTCAGTCGACGCCGAGCAGCGCAATTCCGATATAGGCGGAGCCGTAAACAACCCCATGGGATTTACTTATAACTACGCGAGCACTACGGGCGAGAAGGGCGAACTCAAGGCGTCGTTCTATGTGATATCGGAACTGGGAGTGAGGCAGGACGGGTATGATTCGCTTAGAGTCGACGATATCTGGGACGCGCTTAGGGTGAACATGGGGGACGCCGCCAAAGACGTCGGCGCAAATAACCTGGAGATGATATTCAATTCGACCTTATTCCAGTACGGCCCGATCGACCTCGTATACGTGCCCTTCGACAAGCTGGAGTGGAAGAGTGATAGTCATATCCCCGGCTACTCCCTTCCGGATAATCCTTCCTTAGAGCTTCAGTAGCTCAATGATGCGCCGGTCATGATCCGATGCATGGTATAGTTGTATTCGTAGAACTCCTCATAGTCCATGTTCGAATCGCTTATCGTATAATCGTAGCTAGTCACCCATGAAAGGTGTTCGTCTACAGGGACCTCTGCCCTGAGCCCGAAGGTGTGCTCATAATCGCGCTGCTCGTCATCGGAATACATGCCGCCCATGAGCTGGGCCTTTCTCTCCGAGTATAAACGTATAAGGAGGTCATACTCGCCGCTCAGCGCAAGGACTGTTTTTTCGCCCGATTTGAATATATAGGATATACAGGGATTGAACTCCGCGCTGAAATGGTCGAAGTAATCCGGCGTGTACACATCGTCGGTGAGGACGACGGTGCCGCGGGAGTCATAGAAGTTCTGGTTGCCGGCCGTATAGCCGCATTCCGCGGAAAGATCGTATATGAATCCCCTGCCGGCCGCCGGAGAGTAGGAGAGGTCCGCGCTTATCGAGTGCCGGTATTCTTTTCTCTTCTTGTCTTCCAGGACGCCGTCGGCGTCGATGACCTTTTTATCCGTGAAGAACTTCATCGATTCCCTGCATTCCATGCCGGCGGAGAAGGTCTCAAGGCGGGAAAACCGCCAGCCCGCGGACAATTCAAGGGCGTTAAAGTCCTTTTCGTCCTTTTCCGGCGCGGTCACGGCCGCCAGGGATATGAGGGACTCGTAATTAGGATAGTGTCTGTTGTAAAATTTCCAGCCGCCGCTTAAGACCACCTCGCCGTTCGGCGTCTTATAGAGCGTATAATCCGCATCTGTCCCTCCGCCGAACTCCATGTAATCATATAAACCGCTCCCCCAATCCTCATCATCCGTTTCGACGTTTAAGTCCCAGCCGCAGAACACCTGAGGCCCGATAGTCAGTTTATCGGCAAACAAATATTTTAATGTGGCGGAGAGGTCGTGGTGCTGGACTTCATCATAGGAACGGCCGCCTTCTTCGGTATGAGAGAAAAATTTCTGCCTCCTGAACGAACCGTCGTAGAGGGGGATTAGGTAAAGATCGTCGTTAAACTTGATTATAGGCGCCATGGAACCTGTTACTATAGCGCCCCAGACATCGCCGCCTGAGTTGGGATTGCTGTATGTGCCGAAGGCGTCAAGATCGACTATAGGGATGATCTCATCGGGAAATTTAAAACGGGTTTCCTCCTGAGCGTTGGAAGCAGTCTGCAGGCAGAGATAAACTGCGATAGATATCATCGGCAGATATTTTAGACCGTTGCCCATAAGTCCCTTTTTGATCACTTCATTTTTTAAATAAGATAGCACACTTCGGCCGAAAAATAAAGATAAAATTAAGGTTTATTGATATTGACTACTATCGCCGATATGATAAAATGTATTACATCGGAAGTCATTAAAATTGCTGAAAAAAAATGGAAGGAGGAAGACATGGCAAGAGCAACTCTAATAAAGGAGCTGGTCGTGAAAACGCCGAACCAGGTCGGTATGCTGGAAGCGGTGACCGAAGCTATATCCAAAAGCGGAGTTAATATAACGGCGCTTAACGCGTTCGGAGTCGACAAAGACGCGGTCTTCAGACTGACGACTACGGATAACGCGAAAGCCATGAGCGCTATCAGAGCGAAAAAATTCGAGGTCTCGGAAAGAGACGCGGTCAGCGTAGACCTGGAGAACAATCCGGGGATGGCCGCCGCAATGGGTAAAAAGTTGAGAGATGCCGAGATCGACGTCAAATATATTTACGGCAGCACATGCGGCTGCGGGGGGCCATGCACGATCATATTTAATTCAAGCGACAACAAGAAGGCAATCCAGCTTTTAGGCTGATCGCCTATGAAAAGTGAGTCCATATTTCCCGATGGCTTTTTATGGGGCTCGGCCACTTCCAGCCACCAGGTGGAGGGCGATAACAGAAATAACGACTGGTGGAAGTGGGAATCCGAAGGCAGGTTCGGTGAGGCCTCCGGCAAGGCCTGCAATCAGTATGAACTTTTCAGGAACGACTTCAAGCTGGCGAAGTCATTACACCATAATGCCCACCGGTTTTCGCTCGAATGGAGCCGGATAGAGCCCGAAGAGGGCAGATTCGACCGCGACGCGATCATACATTATAAAGATGTGATAAAAAACCTGCGTTCGCTGGGTATAGCTCCTATTGTCACAATAAACCACTTTACCCTTCCCCTGTGGTTCTGTGATAAAGGCGGATGGGCGGGGAAGAGGAGCGGGGAGAAGTTCGCCGCTTACGCTAAGAAGGCGGCGGAGGAGTTCGGGGAAGACGTCACATACTGGCTTACGGTAAACGAGCCTGTCGGCAATCTGCACGGCGGATATATAACAGGCGACTGGCCCCCCGGTAAAAAATCCATGAAAGAGGCGGCCAGGGCTTTTGTCAACATACTTAAGGCCCATTGTCTGGCCTACAAAGCTATCCACGATGTATATCGAAAAAAAGGGTGGCTTTCGCCTAAAGTGGGCCTGGCGCAGTTTACCCTTAAGTATTCACCCTGCCGGCCAAGGTCCATATCCGATAATATAGCCGCAAAGATGCGCCATTGCTATGTGAATAAGCTCCTTATAGAGTCGCTTATTAAAGGCCGGTGTATCGCGCCCGGGATCCCGTGGACTGTCCTTCCGGCCGGGCATTCATTGGATTTCATCGGCATGAATTACTACACTAGAGATTATGTGCATCTTGATAAGCTTTTTTCCTCCAATTTTTTCGGGTATCTCTGCTCGACGCTTCACCATAAAGACTCCGGAAAGAGGAATTTCCTCCAGTGGGAGATATATCCTCAAGGTCTCTATGATATGATCATGGAATTCGCGCGCTACAAAATGCCGATCCTGATCGCGGAAAACGGCATATGCACCAATGATGACAACGACAGAATAGATTTCATAAAGGTCCATCTGCGGGAAGTGGCCCGGGCGATAGGAGACGGCGCTCCTGTCTTCGGCTATCTTTACTGGTCACTTATCGACAATTTTGAGTGGGCGCATGGTTACAGCCCCAGATTCGGGCTTGTAGAGGTGGATTATCCGACTCAGAGGCGTATAGTAAGGCCCAGTGCCCGCATATTCGCAGACATTATTAAAAACAATAAACTATAACTGTACTTTGGACGCGAATATGGCGCCCGCATGGGGACGTGGGGGGGGGGGGGGGGGGGGGAGGGGGGGGGCGCGGAGATTGGAGAGGACAAGGGGGCAGGGGCGCAAGACCGCG
>CAZYBX010000057.1:0-8401 GCA_964645565.1 uncultured Planctomycetia bacterium
TATCCGACGTCCCCGCCCTGCTTGGACGTCGCGTCCTTCGACCTTTCCCGGGCCAGCTGTTCGAAATCCTCGCCTGCCCGCAGCTTATCCAGCACCTCCTGGGCCTCTTCCCTCGTACTCAGAAGTATATGCGATGCGCGCCACCTCTCCGGCAGCATGAATTCCTCGCTGTGCTCGTCGTAATACTTTTTCAGCTCGTCGTCGGTGATCGTGACGGTCGAGTTAACTTTGTCGTTTATCAGCTTCGATACTATTATCTTTTTCCTGGCCTCGGCTACCATCTCCTCAGTCTCGGGATCCCTGTCGATACCGAGCCTCAGCCCCTCCTGGTAAAGCAGCTCTTCCCTGATTATCTCATCCAGATACTTTTCCTTCTGGGCGTTTATTATATCCTGATAATGCTTGGGAAGCTTCTCTATCTTGCCTTCGAATTCCCCGAGTGTTATGACCGTGTTGTTTACTTTAGCCAGCACCTTGTCGGCCTTTTTAGCGCAGCCGGCAGCTGAAAACGCGACCGCCGCGGCCAAAAATAAAAGAATAAACTTCTTCATGCGGACTCCTTTCTATTACTTTAATTAACTCAATATTAACATTTTGATATTATACCATTCTACAGCCCCGGCCTCAAGGTCTTTTTGTATGCGTCTATCGCGCCCTTCAGCAGCCGGCAATATAGATCGAATCCTATCGAATTGATGTATCCGTGCTGTTCGCTGCCGAGTATGTTTCCGGCCCCTCTGATCTCAAGGTCCTTCATGGCTATTTTAAACCCGGACCCGAGTTCGGTGAATTTGTTTATACTGGCGAGTCTTCTCTCCGCATTGGAAGTAAAGGTCCCCTTTTTAGAGATAAGGAAATAAGCGAAGGCCTGTCTTTTAAATCTGCCCACCCTCCCCCTGAGCTGGTATAGATCGGCAAGGCCGAACCTGTCGGCGTTGTTTATGATGATCGTGTTCGCGTTGGGGATGTCTATCCCCGATTCGATGATCGTGGTCGATATGAGGACGTCCGTCTCGCCTCTTATGAACCTGAGCATGGACGCCTCCAGCGCTTTGGGAGCCATCTGCCCGTGCGCTATCTCGATCCTGCCTTCAGGGCTTAACTTCGATACGTCTCTATAGAGCTTCTCTATACCCATTACCCTGTCCGTGACAAAATAGACCTGCCCGCTCCTCGAAAGCTCCTCCCTTATCGCTCTTCTTATGGTATCACCGTCATATTTCGAGACGATGGTTTTTATCGGCCGCCTGTTCTGCGGAGGGGTCTCGAGCTGGGACATGTCCTTCGCCCCCATAAGCGACAAATAGAGCGTCCTGGGTATGGGGGTCGCGGTCATGGTCAGGACATCCAGTATGAAGCGCATTCTCTTCAGCCTTTCCTTGTCCCGGACGCCGAATCTCTGCTCCTCATCTATTATCAACAGACCGAGGTCTTTAAATGATACGTCGGAAGACAGCAACCGGTGCGTTCCGATGATTATGTCCACGCCGCCGTCCGCGAGGGCCTTTAAAATCGAATATTGTTCGGACTTTGACCTGAACCTGCTCAGCATGGCTATCTTGACCGGATATTTTCTCATCCGCTCGCAGAACGTGGTGTAGTGCTGTTCCGCCAGGATCGTGGTGGGCACCAGGATCGCTACCTGCTTATTATCCATGACGGCTTTGAACGCCGCGCGGATCGCGACCTCGGTCTTGCCGTAGCCGACATCGCCGCAGATCAGCCTGTCCATGGGCCTGGGCGCCTCCATGTCGTTTTTTACCTCTTTGGCGGATTTGGCCTGGTCTTGAGTCTCCTTGAACGGAAAATCCGCTTCCAGCTCTTTCTGCCAGTCCGTGTCGGCTGAAAACCGGATTCCCTCCGCGGACTCTCTTTTGGCGGCCAGTTCCAGCAATTCAAGCGCGAGGCTGCTGATGCCGTCCTGCGCAAGCTTCTTGGTCCTCTGCCATATCTTGCCGCCCAGCTTATGTATTTTGGGTCTCTTCTCGAAGCCTATATACTTCTGTATGAGGTTAAGGTCCGAAAACGGCACGTGCAGATTGTCGCCGCCGGCGTATTCCACCACTATGTGGTCGACGATGTCCGCGCCTACCTTGTGCCGTTCGATCCCCCGGTAGACGCCGATGCCGTGGTCCACGTGGACCACCCTGTCGCCGGGTTCTATATCGACGAAAGAATCTATGGGAGAACGCTCCAGCGACTTCGACGTTACGGCCCTAAGCCTCTTTTTGTACACACCTTTGATGGGAAGTATTATAGCCATGCTGTGGTCTTCGAGCGGCCGGCCGCTTTCGATGTCATAGCTCTTTATGTTTTCCACTATATCGTCTTTTAATTCCAGGCGGAGCGGGTCGGCGAATGTGACGGGGAACAGGGAGATGACTTCACCGCGGCGGTCGAAATCCCCTGCGCAGGAGACCCTGCCGGCGCGTTCGTAGCCGTAGCTGTAGAGGTCTGCGAAAAAACCCTCTATGTCCAGCTTCTCACTTTTATAGATCTTGATCGCTTCGAACATATTACCTTATTACCTTAAAAAAGGGGACAGGCTACTTTTTTGCATATAAAGACAAGCTACAAAAAAGTAGCCTGTCCCCTTTTTTACATGCTCTCCGGGCTTGAAACGCCGAGCAGCCTCAGCCCGTTCGCTATGACGTTGCGGATCGCGAGGCAGAGGAAAAGCCGTGCCTGCGTAAGGCGGATATCGTCGGAGACGATGCGGTGCTTATCGTAGTAGCTATGAAAGGCCGCTGCCGCTTCCTCAAGGTATGATATGAGCGGATACACTTCGAGTCTTTTTGCGCATATTTCGACGACGAACGGAAACGCGCCCAGAAGCCTCATGATCTCGAATTCCTTGGGCTGGTTGAGGTATTTTCTGTTAAGGACCGCTTTGACCTGCGCCCCTTTTCCCTTGCGGAATTTAAGGATGCTGCATATCCTGGCATGCGCGTATTGTATGTAATAAACGGGGTTGTCCATCGAATGTTTTTTTGCCAGCTCCAGGTCGAAATCCAGATGCGAGTCCCTTTTTCTCATCATGAAAAAGAATCTGGCGGCGTCTTTGCCGACCTCATCCATGAGGTCGCGCAGCGTGATGAATTCTCCGGCCCTTGTGGACATCTGAACGGCCTTGCCGTCCTTGTATAAAGTACATAGCTGCACCAGGAGGACCTCAAGGGAATCGGGAGCGGGTTCGAACGTCTTTGCCGCCGCTTTCAGCCGCGAAATATAGCCGTGATGGTCAGGCCCCCAGATATCGATAAGCTTCTGGAAGCCCCTTTTGTATTTGCCCATATGGTAAGCTATGTCCGGGGCCAGGTACGTGTATTCGCCGCTGCTCTTGACCACCACCCTGTCCTTATCGTCGCCGAACGCCGTCGATCTAAACCATGTGGCCCCGCCCTTCTCATAAAGGAGTTTTTTGCGGGACAGGAAATTAAGGGCGCTTTTTACCTTGCCGGACCTGTTTAATTTTTTCTGGCTGTACCATATATCGAACCCGACGCCGAATCCCTCAAGGTCCTTTTTGATATTATCGGTTATCCATCTGCCCCCGAAATCCGTAAAAAACCGTATAGATTCTTTTTTGGCGAACCGCGCCCCGTATTTCGCCTTGATGTCTTTGCCGATATCTACGATATATTGCCCCTTGTAGCCGTTTTCGGGCATTTGGTGTTCCATGCCCAGGAGCTCGAGATACCTCTCCCTGATAGACCTGGCCAGTAGATCCATCTGGTTGCCTTCATCGTTGACGTAATATTCCCTTGTCACCCGGTACCCGGCATATTCCATTATGTTGGCTAAAGTGTCGCCGAAGGCGGCCTGACGGCCGTGGGCTATAGTAAGCGGACCCGTGGGATTCGCGCTCACGAATTCGATGTTTACCTTTATCTTCCCGCCCGTCTCGATGCTGCCGTAGCGGCCTTTCCTTTCGGCGATGTATTCCAGCGTATCGAGGAGCCTCTTGTTCGAGAACCAGAAATTAATGAAGCCCGGCGGCTTGACCTCTGCCTTTACGATCTCTGTCTTGAGGGGTGATCCGCCGATACGCCTATTGATGCTTTCCGTCAACGCCGAAGCGAGGTCCATAGGATTCCTTCTGAACCGGCCGGCGAGCTTAAACGCCGCGTTGGTCGCCAGGTCTCCGTGGCTCTTTTCCTTCGGGGCCTCCAGGATGACCTCAAGCGGTCCCGCGTCGGATAGACCGCCTTCCCTGATAAGATCCCTGAGGGACCCCTTTATGATATCCTTCAGCTCTTTGTCCAGTTTCCTCGTTAACATATATGCCGCCCTTTTAGGGACGTGCCACTTAGGGACACTCCACTCCGATACATGTATCGCCCGCTCACTATTCGAGACTGACGAATTCGTATTATATGCAATATTGATATTCCCCGCTTCGGTCCTATCGCTATTCTCCCAGCGATCTCTGCGGGAGGTCGCGCCAAAGCCTCTCTAAATCATAAAAGGCCCTCGTGTCCCTGTGAAAGACGTGCACGACGATGTCGTCGTAGTCCAACAAGACCCAAAGGGCCTCTCCCCTTCCCTCCCTGTGCCGGATCTTCCAACCGCGCCCCAGGAGCTCCTTCTCCACATTGTCCGCGATCGCGCCTATCTGGACCGTCGATTCGCCGTCCGCGATAATAAAATAATCACAAATAGACCCGAGCTTCCTTAAATCGATCAGAACGACGTCCCCGGCCTTTTTTGCCAAAGCCGCCCGAGCTATTATATCGATTTTTATCTTAGGTAAGTTATCTTTCAATGCCCTTTTCTTGCCGGAAATTCATTTATACAGCCTGTTTTTTTTAATATAGACCTCGACGGCTTCCGGGACCAGATAACGGATCGGCTGCGAAAGCCTTACCCTTTTTCGTATGTCGGAAGACGATATGTCCACGGAGGGCATCTTGACGGTCTTTACCCTGCGGTCCTTTTTGATCCTTGAGCCCGGCCGGTTCGCCACGATAAAGGTCGCCAGCCGCATGGCTTCGTCTATATCCCTCCATGTCTTCAGGTCGTTATCCGAGCCGACAAGAAAAAAAAGTCTGGCTCCTTTGCCGTATTTCTTTTTCAGCTTCCTCAGCGTCTCTACGGAATAAGAGACCGATCTTTCCGCTATCTCTATCCCGGATGTTTCGAATTTAGGGTTTGTCCTGCAGGCGAGGCCGGCCATTTTATAGCGCCTATAAGCGTTATTACCCTTCACTCTCTTATGGGGAGGAAGATATGCGGGGATGAAGATCACCTTATCCAGTTTAAAACCGGTCAGCGCTTCCTGGGCCAATATGAGATGCCCTATATGGGGAGGGTTAAAAGTGCCGCCGAGAATACCTATTCTTTTGTTCTCCAATGCCCTAACTCCTCACCTGCCCCTTGCCGAGGATGACGTATTTGTATGTCGTAAGCTCTTCGAGACCCATCGGACCGCGCGCATGAAGCTTATCCGTGCTTATACCTATTTCCGCGCCCATGCCGAACTCATATCCGTCCGTGAACCTTGTAGAGGCGTTGAGATAAACGCAGGAAGCGTCTACGCCGCTTAAGAAGGCCGTCGCGTTCTTATGATCATTCGTGACAATGGCGTCCGAATGGCGCGAGCCGTATTTGTTTATGTGGTCGATAGCTTCATCGACGCCGCCGACGACCTTTACCGACAGGATGAGGCCCAGATATTCCTCATACCAGTCTTTTTCCTTCGCTTCCTTGACCCACTTCACGATCCTCTTCGTCTTGCCGCATCCGCGTATCTCCACCCCCTTGCTTCTTAACGCGGCGGCGACCACGGGTAAAAATCTTGGCGCGACGTCTTCATGGACAAGCAGCGTCTCCATCGCATTGCAGACGCCCGGCCTTTGGACCTTCGCGTTTATCGCTATCCTGTGAGCCATATTGAGGTCTGCCTCTGCGTCTACGTACACATGGCAGACGCCCTTATAGTGTTTTATGACGGGTATAAGAGAGTTCTCGGCGACATAGCGTATCAGGCCCTCGCCTCCGCGCGGTATAATAAGGTCTATATACTTATCGAGCCTTAAGAGCTTTCTCGCGGTCTCGCGCGATCTCGACGTCACAAGCGTGATGGAATCCGGGGGGACCTTTGTCCCGGAAATACCGTTTTGGAGGCATTTGAATATGGCCCTGTTTGAGTTAAGGGCATCGCTCCCGCCCTTCAGGATAACCGCGTTGCCGGATTTAAGGCACAGGCCCGCGCAATCGCTTGTGACGTTGGGCCTCGCTTCATAAATGATGCCTATGACTCCTATAGGCACCCTGATCTTTCCTATCAAAAGCCCGTTAGGCCTTCTCCTTATCTCCTCGATATTGCCGACCGGATCCGGGAGCTTCGCGACCTCGTTTAACGAAGCCGCCATATCGTTTATCCGCCTAGTGTTCAATTCGAGCCTGTCGATAAAAGAAGATTTGAGCCCTTTGCGGCCCGACTCTTTTATATCCTTTAAATTCGCCTTAGCGATACTAGCTTTGCCGCTTTTGATGCTTCGGGCCATATTTCTTATTGCGGCATTTTTCTCTGATGACGTAAGCCGGCCCAGAACATAGCCGGCCTTTCTCGCCGCCTTCGCCATCGCCAGAACATCATTCTCACGGCCCATTTCATCACCCTTAGAGAATCACTAAGTTATCCCTGTGTATCACTTCGTCGTAATATTTATACCCGAGCGCCTTCTCTATCTCCCCGGTCTTCAGCCCTTTTATCTTGTTTAATTCAGCCGAAGAATAATTTGTAATGCCCCTTGCGAATTCCTTATTGTCTTCCCCCATTATGCCGATAGCGTCTCCGACGTCGAATCTGCCGCTGCATTCGAGGATGCCGGATGCGAGCAGGCTCCTGTTCTTGTTCACCAGCACTTCTTTCGCCCCCCGGTCGACTATTATTTTGCCCGCCGCTTTGGAGGAATATGCGATCCAGCGTTTGCGCGCGCTTATCTTCGGCTGCCGTCCGGCAAAAACCGTGCCCGCGGGCCGCCCCTCCATCACTGCGGATATAACGCCTTTTTTCTTCCCGTTAACCAGTATGCATTCTATGCCGGCGTTTGCGGCGAGCTTGGCGGCCTGGAGCTTGGTGGTCATGCCCCCGACGCCGAATCTGCTCCTGTCGTCCTCCGCCATCATCTCTATATCTTCGTCGATCCTCTCCACCCTATGGATGATCTCTTTCTTTGTTTTTTCTTTCCTGTCGAACCTGTATAACCCGTCCACGTTAGACATGATGATGAGCTTGTCGGCTTCTATCAGGTTGGCGACCAGACTCGAGAGCCTGTCGTTGTCTCCGAACTTGATCTCCTCGGTGGATACGGTATCGTTCTCATTGACTATAGGTATGACGCCTTTTCGCAAAAGCGCCAAAAGCGTATTGCGCGCATTTAGATATCGGGCCCTGTTGTTTATGTCATCCTGGGTCAGGAGGATCTGGGCCGTCACCTGATCGAGTTTTTTGAACTGCTCATCGTAAAATCTCATAAGCTGGGCCTGCCCTACGGCGGCGCACGCCTGTATCTCGGGCAGGTATTCGGGCCTCTTTGACAGGCCCATGATCTGCATGCCTGCCAATATCGCGCCGGAACTGACCAGTATAACCCCGTAGCCGTTCTTTCCGACGAGCGCGACTTCCTCGGCTATGTTTTTCAGCAGGGAGCGGTCCAGGCCCCCTCCTTCGTCTGCCAGGACCGAGGAGCCGATCTTTATCACTATTATCTTTGCTGCGCTGTTTTTAGACATATTACGATGCCCTTTGAAGCTCGGCGGCGAGCCCCTTGAGAAATTCTTTTACGCCCTCTCCGGTCAGCGCCGAAATCCTGTATATTTTTCCCGCGCCCATAGGCTTGAAACCTTTTATCGTCTCGCCCGACCGCGGCATATCCATCTTGTTCGCCACGACTATTTGCTTCTTCCGCATCAGCTCTTTACTGTAAAGCTCGAGTTCCCTGTTCAGTTTTCCGAAGCTTTCAAGCGGGTCCCTGTTGTCCGCGCACGACATATCGACCAGATGCACCAGGATCCTCGTCCTCTCGATATGCCTCAGAAATCTATCGCCTAACCCGCGGCCGGAGTGCGCGCCTTCTATCAGGCCGGGTATGTCCGCCACCACAAAGCTGAAATCCCCCACCCGCGCCACCCCGAGGATCGGGCTTTTTGTGGTAAACGGAAAACCGGCCACGCGCGGTTTTGCGCTGGTTACCTTTGAAAGGAGCGTCGATTTACCGGCATTCGGGTAGCCTATGATCCCGACGTCCGCCACCAGTTTAAGCTCGAGAGCGAGCTGCCTGGCCTCGCCGCGCTCTCCCGGAGTAGCCTCGCGCCCCCTGCTGTTTCCTTTGCCGCCGGCTCCGCCGCCGGCTATGATCACTTTATCGCCGGCTTTTCCAAGGTCTCTTAAAAC
>CAZYBX010000058.1:0-8393 GCA_964645565.1 uncultured Planctomycetia bacterium
TCGACAGGCGCGGTTTTTATCGAGAGCCTTACGTCATCGCCGCTGTGGATGCCTTTCCCCTCCAGCAAAACGGCTTCTTTTATAGTCCTTTGAAGTCTCATGTCAGCTTATCTTGCCGTCTGTCGAAAGTCTTTCTAATCTCTTTTCAAGGATATCAAGGCGTTCGACGATCTTCGGTAAATTATCGATATGAGCCACCAGTTTCTTGCTTACATTATGCGGCCTGGCGGGGATGCCGCTCATTATGGTCCTGGGCGGAACGGATTTGGTGATGCCGCCCTTGGCGGACACCAGCACATTGTCTCCGATCTCCACATGGTCCGTTATGCCCGCCTGGCCCGCTAATATCACATTTCTTCCTATAGTGACGCTGCCCGAGATACCCACCTGCGCGACGATTATGCAGTCTTCTCCTATCCTGACATTATGGGCTATCTGGACGAGGTTGTCTATTTTTGTCCCTCTCCCCACTACGGTCTTGCCGAACCTGGCCCTGTCTATAGCCACGCACGCGCCGACCTCCACATCGTCTTCTATCTCCACTATGCCGATCTGCGGGATCTTGACGAACTTCGACCCGTCTTTTACGAAGCCGAACCCGTCGGAGCCTATGACCGAGCCGCTGTGGATAGTGACGTTATTCCCTATCAAAACGCGCTCCAGAACGGTGACATTGGGATAGATAAGCGCGTTCTTCCCTATTTTGGCCCCCCGACCGATGAATACAAGCGGATAGACGATGCTCCCGTCCCCTATGGTCACATTATCGTCTATCACGGCATTCGCGCCTATGGAGACGCCGGCGCCGAGCGTGACATCCTTACCTATGAGCGCGCCGGGATCCACGCCTTTGGGATGGGCCGTCTCATGAGGAAACATCTTATCGATTATCCTGGCCATCGCCAGCGACGGGTTCTTGCATTTTATCACCGGCTTGTCTATGTCTTCGAGCTCGAACGAGGTCACGATGCAGGACGCCCTGGTCGCCTTGGCCTTTTCCTTATATTTTGGGTTATCCACGAATGTAAGCTCGCCTTCGCCGGCGTCATCGATGCTCGAGACGCCTCTTATCGCGGGCGCGCCGTCGCCGACAAGCTCTCCTCCGATGAATTCCGCTATATCCCTGACCGTATATCCCATTTTGCCTGTCATTCTTTCTTGCCGTTCAATATACCGATGATATCCTGCGTAATATCAAGGGCCTCGTTTCCGTATACGAGGATCCTGTCGTTCAATATCACGGTAAAGCCGTTTTTCTCTCCGAAGTCACGTATCACCTTGTCGATCTCGCTCAGGATATCCCTGACCATATTGTCGCGTTCGCTCCTGAGCTCGTCCCTGGTCTCTTTGTCAAAGTCCTGGAGCTCGGCCATCTTCTCATCGACAGCTTCCTGTTTTTCCGTCTTGCCCTTATCGCTCAGAAGTATCATCTCATCCTTTAACTTTTTGATATCGGCGACCAGTTTCTCGCGGTCCTTCTCCTTTTTATCGCCTTTATCCCCGAGGGACTTTTCGTACTGCTGGGTCTTTTCGTACTCGTCAAAAGTCTTTCCCAGATTGATGTATCCTATTTTTACATCCTGCTTGCCCGTCTCCTCGGCGTATGAAGGCGCGCAGCCCGCAGTAAATGCAAGGATAAAAAGCATGACGAATATTCTTGGTATTTTCATTGTCATCTCCTTTGTAAAAAAAAGGGGACAGGCTACTTTTTCATACCTTGCCAGGGACAGACACCATTTATTGTTGCATCGCTACTTCCTCAATAAATGGTGTCTGTCCCTTTATTGAAAAAGTAGCCTGTCCCCTTTTTTTAAAATCCGTGGGACATGGAAAAATAAAAGCGCCCCATCTTGGCATCGTTATAGTTATCCGACAGGGGCCACGCGTAATCCAGCTTCACCGGGCCCAAAGGCGTTTTGACTCTCACGCCCATTCCCGCGCCGAATTTCAGATTGCTCGTAAACGCGTCCGAGACGTCCTTCCATACCTCGCCGGCATCGACGAAGAGGGCCCCCTTTATCATCTTTTCGACCAGCGGGAACTGCGCTTCGGCGGTGTTTAAAAGACGCACATTTCCGCCGATAGGATTATTGGTGGCGTCGTCCCTGGGGCTTACATGCCGTTCTTTATATCCTCTTATCGAATCGGCCCCTCCCGCGTAAAACCGCTCATATATAGGCAGCTTATCCGTATCGGCGTAGCTATCGGCGAAATATATGCTGCTCGAAATCTGTAATACCAGTCTCTGGTCCAGGAAATTATAATATGTCGTCCCTCCGAAACCGTATTTCACAAAGTCTTTGCTGCCGCCGAAAGGCCCGCCGCAATTTTCCAGTGTCGCCCCGACCGTGAATCCCTTGGTAGGCGTAAAGACGTTGTCTCTCGTGTCATAGCTTAAGGAAAATACCGCCCTGCTCAGCCAGTTATCGCCCTCTTCGTCCTTGATGGCTTGAGCGGCATCCTCCGGGACATCTGATATGTCTATATTCTCCAGCTTATACATGGCGTCGGCTCTGAAATACTCGGTGAACTCCTTGCCGAAGCGCAGATCTCCGCCGCGTCTTTCTTCGTTGAAATAATAGCCGATGTCGGTGGTCTTTTTGTGCTCGGTCTGGAAGACATCGAAACCGAAGAGCAGCGGATATCCCATGATCCAGGGATCGGTCCAGCTTACTATATAATTCTGCCTCACGCTGCCGAGCTCGGCCCTTATGTTCAGGTCCTGCCCGCCGCCGGTGAACGTAGGAAAGTTCGTCGCGTCAAAATTTCTCTGATTGATCTGTATAAAACCGAGCAGCTTATCCACGGAACTATACCCTCCGCCGAAGCTGAATTCGCCGGTCTTCGTTTCCTTCACGCTGACCACAAGGTCCTTCTTGTCCGGCCCTCTTCCGGGTTCTGTGTCGAACACTACCTCCTCGAAAAACCCGAGATTATAAAGCCTCTCCTTGCTTCTTCTTATCTCCGCTCCGGCGAAGGGCTCGCCCGGATAGGCGCGCAGCTCCCTCCTTATGACGACGTCCCTGGTCTTGGTATTGCCCTGCACCCTTACTTTATCGATATAGATAAGCCTGCCTTCGTTTATCTTAAAAATGACGTCGATATCCCCGGTAGAGGCGTTCAGCGACCTGTCGATATCGATATCACAGTCCATATAGCCCCTGTCGAAATAATATTGCCGGATGTTTGTGCGGTCCTCCATGACCGTGCTCTCGCTGAAGGACTCGCCGCTCTTGCTCTTTATCTCTTTGCGTATATCATATTCGTCGAAGCGGTCGTTGCCTGATATCCTTATATCGCCTATCAGATACCTTTTTCCTTCGTCTATATCGATAGCTATATGCATCTCTGTCCCGTCTGCGCCGTAATCCAATCGAGGCGAAACTTTTACGTCGAGAAAACCCTTATCGCGGTAATACGCTCCGATCCTGTCGATATCGGCGTCGAAATCCTCGGTTTTAAAATAACCCGGTTGTATGAAAAACAGGAATTCTGTCTTCGTCACCATAATCTTTTTCAGTTCATCGTCGGGTATCGAATAATTGCCGAAATATTCTATGCTTTTCACCTTTATGCGCTGCTTCTCGCTTATCCTGAACTTAAGATTGGCCCTGTTCAGGCCCTCGTCCACGTGGACGTCGTAATCCACGTTCGCCAGCTGAAAGCCCTGGCTCTCGTATAATTTACGTATGGCGATAAGGTCCCGGTTCAGCTTTGAGCGGTCGAGCATATCATCCTCTTTCGAGGATATCTCTTCCCTCAATTTTTTCTCCTTGATGGCCTGGTTGCCCTCGAACATAATGGCTTCTATGACGGGTTTCTCCATCACCATAAAACTCACGATATAGCCGTCATCTTCCTCTTCGACGTCTATAACGATGTCCTCAAAATACCCCGTATCATAAAGCCTCTTCAGGTCTTCGCTGAGGATGTCCTGCGAAAAAACGATATCTTCGCTCGTCTTAAGCTTTGAACGGATGGTGGCGCTGGAGACGCTCTTGTTGTTTATGATCTTTATCTCCTTCACCTTTTTGTCCTGCTCGCCTTGAGCAAACACAAGCTGTCCTAAGAACACGAAAAGCAATATCAAGCCCGTAAAAAAATGAGGTGGGCGGCGCATCAATCTTCCTCCCTTTTAGCCAGGTTTTCAAAACGCGTATATTCGCTTATAAAAGCCAGACGCACGCTTCCCGTGGGTCCGTTACGCTGTTTTGCTATGATAAGTTCCGCCTGGCCTCTTTTATCTTCGGCGTTGGGGTTGTAATAATCCTCTCTCAATAATAACATGACCAGGTCCGCGTCCTGCTCTATGGCTCCGGATTCCCTGAGGTCGGAAAGCTGAGGCCTATGGTCCGCCCTCTGCTCCACGGCCCTTGACAGCTGGCTTACCGCTATTATGGGTACGCTCAATTCACGGCCGAGCGCCTTTAGCGCCCGCGATATCTCCGATATCTCCTGCTGTCTGTTATCAGCCCCCGCGGGACCCTGCATAAGCTGCAGGTAATCCAATATTATAAGCCTTATGCCGTATTGCGCCTTCAGGCGCCTTGCCTTTGCGCGCAGGGCAAGAACGCTCAGTGCCGGGGTATCGTCTATAAAAACAGGCGCCTCGGACAGCTTGCCCGCGGTATTGACGAGGCGGGGCCAGTCCGATTGCGAAAGGAATCCCGTGCGCACCCTCTGCGCGTTTACCCTGGCGTGCGAGCAGAGCATCCTCTGGACAAGCTGCTCTTTCGCCATCTCCAGGCTGAAAAACGCCACAGGTATCTTATCGACTATACCCGCGTGCTCCGCGATACAAGTGACCAAAGCGCTTTTGCCCATAGAGGGTCTGCCCGCCACTATGATCAGGTCCGAGGGCTGAAGACCCGCCGTCATGATGTCCAGCTCATGATACCCCGTAGCTATGCCTGTTATGTTTTCTTTTCTCTGATAAAGATTGTCTATGACCTCTATGCTGTCTTTGATGATGTCCTTAAGATGGATGGATGATTTCTGATCGAGTTTTTTAGCGGATATCTCGAATATGCGGCTTTCCGCCTTGTCGAGGATCGCGTCGGCGCCGCTTGCGGATTCGTAACAATCCTGGACGATCTCAGTCGCCTTGTTTATCAGCTGCCTTATTATGCTTTTTTCTTTTACTATCTTCGCGTAGTATTCTATGTTGGCGGCGGTAGGTATCGATGAGGTAAGCCCCGTTATATAGGTGGCGCCGCCGACCTCGTCGAGCTGCGCGTTTTTCCTCAATTCATCTATGATCGTGACGGTATCCACCACCGAATTTCTGTTGAAGAGACCCGCGATAGTCTTAAAGATCATGCGGTGCGCCTCCCGGTAAAAGACCTCTTCGTCTATCAGCTCGATCGCCTTCGCTATCGCCTGCTCTTCTATGAGCATCGACCCGAGGACGGCTATCTCCGCCTCTATGTTCTGAGGCGGGACCTTCTCAATCTGCAAGTTCTTAGTCTCCATTACTTCCTGACCACCCACACTTTGGTAGATACGGTCACTTCCGGATGGAGCTTTACCTCCACCTGATAGACGCCGAGCTTCCTTATGGATTCCGGGAGCTGTATCTGCTTCTTGTCTATATTAGTAATGCCTTCCGCGGCGAAAGCCTCCGCCACAAGCTCGGTCGTGACCGAACCGTAAAGTTTATCCTCTTCCCCCGCCGTCATGGGGACAGTAAACGACATATTAGCGATCTTCTTTCCCAGCTCTTCCATCTCCTGTTTCGCCTTAGCGAGCTGCTGCGCGCGCTTTCTCTTTTTCTCCTCCAATATCATCATATTTTTATCAAGCGCTTCTATGGCGAGCTTACGCGGAAAGAGGTAATTTCTCGCGTACCCCTTTTTGACCTCGACTACATCGCCCAGATTTCCCAGCTTCTCTATTTCATCAAGCAATATCACTTTCATGCTGACTCCTAACTCCTATCTTTTTTCATTCCGCCACATACGGAAGTATCGCTATCGCCCGGGCCCTTTTTATAGCCCGCGCCAGCTGCCTCTGATGTTTCGCGCAATTTCCGGATATGCGGGAAGGTATTATCTTCCCCTTCTCCGTCAGATATTTCTGCAGCCTCGGAGTTTCTTTGTAATCGATAGAAGTCTTTTTCTCGCCGCAGAACCTGCATACCTTCTTTCTAAGCGCATAGGCGGGCTTCTGCCTTCTTCCTCCGCGCCTTCCCGCCATCTTCCCTCTGTCTCTACTCCCCGCGGGACCTCTGCCTCTGTCTCTGTCAGGTCCCCTGCCCGTGCCTCTGCCTGCCCCTGTCCTCGTCCTTCCGCTTCTTTCCATCATCATTACTCCGTTTTCTTGTTTTTAGAGAGCTCTGCACACTTTTAGATTTTTCAGAGCTCTTTTAAAAAGGGACCTCGTCCGGCCCCGACACCCCGGATACTGTCTTATCGTCTGCGTTCAGACCGTGAGATTCCGAGTCCAGATTGATCTCCTCTACCCCTTCAGGCGCCGTCTTCTCGGCCTGCCTGGCGCCGCCTGTCTTTTCTCCCCTGCCCAAAAACTGCACTCTTTCTGCCCTTACCTCGAGTGTGTTGCGCTTCTCGCCGCTGGGGGTGTCCCAAGAACGGTATTGAAGCCTTCCCTCGACGAATACGGGACTTCCCTTTGAAAGGTATTCGCCGCACGTCTCGGCCACCTTACCCCAGACCACTACCCTGACAAAACATGTCTCTTGCTTCTTTTCGCCGGATGATGTGACGTACACCCTGTTGGTAGCCAGACTGAAATTCGCCACGGCCGTACCGCTGGGAATATATCTCAGCTCCGGGTCCCTCGTTAAGTTGCCTATCAGCAACACCTTGTTCAGATTTGCCATATGCCACCGCCGTTATTGTTCGAGTTTTATTATCTGCGCCCTTAAGATATTATTATCGAGTTTGAATATATCCCTTAACGTCCTTATCGATTGAGGCAGGGCCTCAAAAGCCAGATACAAGAAAAAGCCTTCGCGGAACTTTTTTATCTCAAAAGTCAGCCTCTTCTTTCCCCACTTCTCGCTCTTTTCTATCTTCGCCTCTTGTTTCTTTACGGTCTCTTCCGCCTTCGCATACTCTTTTTCAAGCTGCTCCTCGCTTAAGTCGCCTTTAAATATGATTATCCCCTCGTACTTATTCAACGTGCTTACCTCCTATTGATTATATTTCAATCTAATTTTATACTATCATACAGGTCGGGTTAAGGCAAGTGAAATGACGGCTTAAGCCGGCCGCCCGGCGTTATAGACATTCATCGCCTTTTCCGCGCCTTCCGTGAGCCAGCACAAGATCGCTTCTTCCGCTTTCGCTCCCGCGGCCTTTATTTCGGCAAGCTCATCCCTGCCGAAACGCGACAGCACGTGGTCCTTCAGATCTCCGTCCTTGCCTATCCCTATCCTGAGCCTCGCGAAGGATTCGCTTCCGAGGCTTTCGATGATGGACTTTACCCCGCGGTGTCCGCCGCTCGAGCCCCTGGCCCTTATCCTTATACTGCCCGGCTCCAGATCCGCGTCGTCGCAGACCGCCAGTATATCCGAAAGGGCTATTTTCTTATCCCGGACGATCGAGCGGACGGCCTCGCCCGAAAGATTCATATAAGTAAACGGCAGGATAATCTTGACGTCTTCGCCTTCCACCCTGCCTTCGCCGAAATGGGACGAATACCTTTGTCGTCTCAGACCTATGCCGTACTTCTTCGCAAAGCTCCTGGTAACGTCGGCCCCGATGTTATGCCGCGTGCCCTTGTATTTTTCTCCGGGGTTCCCGAGGCCGGCTATCAATTTCACTATTTCTTGCCCTCCGGCGGCGCTCCCTCGGCGCCTTCTTCGGGTATCTCCTCTTCCTTTTCCTTCTTCTCCCTTATCAATTCGGGTTCCGTGACCTCTTCCGCGGCTTCCTCGACCGGCACTTCCTTGAGCGGCGGGACTACGGAAATGACCGTCTGCTCCGGATCGCCGAGTATCTTGACGCCCGGAGGGGCCTGAAGATCCTTTAGAAGAATTGAATCCCCTATTTTCAGATTCGTGACGTCCACTTCTATCTTCTCCGGTATATCCGTAGGCAGACATTCGATCTTGATCTCCCACAGTACGTGTTCCATGACCCCCTCGTCCTTAAGGACCCCTTCCGCTTCGCCCTTCGCTTGCAGGGGCACGTCCACCTGGAGCTTCTCGGTGAGGGAGATTTCCTGAAAATCGACGTGCAAGATCTGCTCTTTTATGGGATGGTTCTGTATATCTTTGATGATCACAACGCGGTCCTTCTCCTTGCTCTTCGTCCCGCCCTCCACTCCCACCGGAACAACACATGCTCCCACCGCCATTATTCCCTGGGACAAGGGAAGGCCCCCTACAAACATGCTGAGGGCCATACCTTGGATGATAATATGTCCGGGTC